>CAUEKL010000045.1 GCA_959018215.1 uncultured Gemmiger sp. | reverse complement strand
CTGCTGCTGATGGGGGCGGCGGACTCGGCCGCCCGGGCAGGCAGTGCCGCCCCCATCAGCAGCAGCGCGCACAGCGCCGCGGATTGCAGGAACAGTTTCATGGGCTTCCCTTCCCCGCGGTGCCGCCCGGCGCTGCCGGGTTCAGGTCACGGCGGTCATATTTCGGTTCCGGTCAGGGGCACAGGCACAGGCCCGGCCCGGGCGGTACCCGGCGGCCCGGGGTTCCAGGCTGCGGCATCAAAGGCCGGAGCCCGGCCTGGTTCCCGCCATACCGGGCTCCGGTCCACCCCCAGGGTGGGACCGAACCAGTAGCCCGTGCGGGGCAGTGCGGTTTCGGATGTGCGGCTGGTTGCCATGGTGATGGATTCTGCGGGTGCCTGGGCCGGTTCGGATACCGTGCACAGCAGGGCGGTACGTGCCACCGCGCCCACGGCGGCCCGCAGCCAGGCCAGTCCGGCGCCTGCCAGGCAGCAGGCCGCCAGCAGCACAGAACTCAGTCCCATGGCCAGATGCAGATGTCGTTTCATCTTGTACACCCCTCCCGTTTTGTGAAGCCGTCTGCCCCACGGGGAGACGGCGGATGCTTGTTCGGGCGGGTCTGTCCCGGTCTCATGACGGCGGGAAGGCGCGGTGCGCCGGGCCCGGGGCCGCCACAGCCGTCGCAGGGAAACCGCGCGCTCCTGTTCGTCAGGCTCCGTCCCCGGCCCCAAAAGGCTCGGGGGTTGTGTGCGCTGTTTCCGGGCGGCCGTGTGCCCCGCGGGCATATGTAGCCGTCTGTTCCGGGCCGGCGCCGCGGCACTGTGCCTGCGGCGTCACCAGGCCCCGGGCCGCCCTGTGAAAGGAGCAGCCCCGCGGGTTTCGCCCCGCATGATGAAGTATATCTCCCCGGTGCTGCAAAAGTTGCAAAAGTGTGTCGGGGCGCAAAAAACTTTTTGAACTTACGGCACAGGAAGCCATTCGTAAAAAAGTTTTGATTTTTTTGAAAAAGAGGCTTGACAAATCCAACTTTCCGCAGTATACTTAACCACGCTGATTCAAATATTGCCCCATAGCTCAGTTGGTTAGAGCACCTGACTGTTAATCAGGGTGTCGTCCGTTCAAGTCGGACTGGGGCAGCCAACAAGCGGTAGAGTGTTGACTCTGCCGCTTTTTTGTTGTCTTTGCCGGTCCGGAAAATATAAAATGCAAGAAATTTTCCCGTCCCGAACCCTTTCGGTCTGCGGAAGGGCCGGTTTCTTGGGAAAAGACAAAAGAAGCAGCTTCGGTCGCGGACCGGGGCTGCTTCTTTTGTTGAAAATTGAATCCGTCGGCGCACCGACGGCACACCACATTTTGTAAATCAAGTCAAGAAATGAAAGAGTCCACTCACAGCAGGGCGGCCAGGTCCAGGTTCTCCCCTGTCAGGCCCACACAGGCCCCCTGTGCCGCTTCCGGGGAATCGGGATGCGCCAGCAGCCACTTGCCTCTGGCCCACAGCAGAGCACCGTCCCCGCGGCGGGGCACCGTAGCCGGCAAAGGGGTGTTGGCCCCCAGCGGCATGATGGCCGCCACCCGGAAGCCCTGTTCCGGGGCGGCCTGGCAGGGCGCATAGTGCAGGGTATCGGGATAAATTTCCACCAGTGTTCCCGCCGGGACCCGGAAGGCCCGGACCAGCGCGGTGTCCAGCTTGCCGTCCCGGATCTGCTGCCGTCTGGCCAGCAGAAGGATGAAATCCGTGGCACCCAGGTTGTACTCGCTGGCACGATGGTACTCCAGACAGTTCAGCCGGGTGTTATGTCCGTTGCACCAGCCGAACTGACAGGGCATACCGCCGAAGAGCAGCAGTCCCAGGGTTTCCGCTTCCGGCAGCTGCTGCAAGGCGGTATCCTTGGCCCGGTAGTCCAGGCCCGCCGGCATGGGCGTATACCGGCGCAATGCCAGAACCAGGGCGGAGCACTCCGGTTCCGCCTCGGTCACCACCCGCCCGTAGGCGGAAAATTCCGGCGCGGTCACAGGCTGTATCTGCATGGGGATCTGCCTCCTTTGTCAGCTGTTCATCGGCTGCAGAACCACCCGCCGGGGCTGTGCGGCGCCCTGCGCGGACAAGGTCACCGTCCCTTGTGACCGGCCCGCCCGCAGGCTGTACCGCCCCCGGAAGCCTTCCAGTTCTGCCATGCCGTTCTGATCGGTGTGGAGCACGCCCCGGGAAGTCCATTCCTCGTGAATGAGGCGCTGCAGGGTCCGGTAGGCGGGCTTGGGCGAATTATCCGCCCGCACCAGACCGCTGGGCGCGTTCAGCCAGGCGCCGTCCGCAAAGTCCCAGCCGGTCACGGCCTGCACCAGCGGGTGGGCAAAGAGAATCCGGAGCATCTCCTCCCATTCCCGGCTCTGGCGCTCTTCCCCTTCCGGAGTGGTGGGCCATTCGTCGGGCTGGTAGTCGTTCAGATCCACAATGTCCGGGGGCATCAGATGACCGGACAGCAGGGTGTTTTCGGTAAAATGGAGGGGCAGGCCAAAGACCGAGAACCGTTCCAGAATTTCCTCCAGCCGCTCCCCGCCCATGTACCCCTGATGCTGGTGGGTCTGCAGCCCGATGGCCGAAATGGGCACCCCTGCATCCAGGCAGGCTGCAATCAGATCACGGTACTTGTCGGACAGGTTGAAGTCGTTGATGAGCAGCATGGCGTCGGGGTTGGCCTGTCTGGCCGCCGCAAACACCTGTCTGACCAGTTCCACCGGGCCCAGATCCCGGCAGATACGGCTGACTGCATTGTCCTGGCGGTACACGGGCATAATGACCACTTCGTTGATCACATCCCAGATGTCCACCACACCCCGGAAGGTGCTCACCTCCCGCTGGATCCGGTCCAGCTGCTTGCGCAGGATGGTCTTGTTGTCGTATTCCATCAGCCAGTCGGCACAGACGGTGTGCCAGCACAGGGGATGGCCTTTCACCCGTACCCCGTGCTCCTGCAAAAAACGGGCAGCCCGCATCCGGCTTTCGGTCAGAGGGCAACCTTCCACCGGTTCAAACTGCCCCCAATAGAAGGGCAGGGTGCCGTAATTGAACACCCCCAGCCACTTGTCCACCCGGTCCCGGTAAAAGGCCCGGTCTTCGGCGGCTGCGGCTCCTTCGACCGGCGCTGTGGCCGGGAGGGTATCGAAGGCACCGCATCCGAAGAGGAATTCGTGGGTTTGCTGGGCGTAATCCACCGCAGCCCCGCACAGGGGGGCTCCGGCCGCATCGCAGAGCTGCACGGTCATCCGGCCGCGGCGGTTTTCATAAGCAGACATCCGGAGGCTCCTTTCTACCAGGGATAGGCTTCGCCCTTGTAATCCATGAACACCGGCGCCGACTTGTCTGTCTGTACCTTCCGGAACAGGTCCAGCAGGGTCCTGGCGTGGTCATAGGGAAGCAGCGGGGCGGCGGCGTTGCCCGGGTTGGTGCGCATCCAGCCGGGATGCAGGCAGAGGATGTTCAGGTCAGGGAGTTCCCGGCAGGCGTTGTGCAGGGTCTTGGTGGCCATATTCAGGGCCGCCTTGGCCATGGCATAGTCCAGCATGTTGGTGCGGTAGCAGGTACCGATGCTGCCGGCTTCGGAGGAGATGTTGACCACCAGGGCCGCCGGGCCCTGCCGCAGCAGCGGCATCCACGCCTGGATGACCCGCAAAGGTCCCACCGCATCCACGTTGAAGACCTCCGTCAGGCGGTCCAGGTCGGTCTGCATGAATTCCTTGTTGCAGTCCGGCGAGGTGGTGACCGCATTGTTGACCAGCAGGTCGACCCGGGGCACCCGTTTTCCGGCCTGTTCCGCAGCGGCCCGCACCGATGCCGTGTCACTCACATCCATGGTCAGGATGTGCAGCCGCCCGGGGCAGGTTTGGGCCAGCGCCTCCAGCGGCGGGCAGGGCCGCCGCACCGAAGCCAGCACGGTATCCCCCCGTTCCAGGCAGCGCCGGACCAGGTTGAAGCCCAGGGCTTCCGGGCGGCCGGCGCCGGTGACCATCACATAGTTCATCTCGGTATCCCCTTTCGGGCCGGGCTCAGTAGTGTTCCTTGACTTCCACCAGGACACCCATGTCCCGGGATGCGTCAAAGTACTCATAGGCCTCGTAGCCCTTTTCCTGCTTGAAGATGGAGGAATACCCGGCCTTTGCCATGGTCTGTTCGTCCGCTTCCAGCGGGCCGTTGCTCAGCAGGCAGACCGAGCACACCGAGGTGCCGTGCTCCTTCAGCCAGGCCGCCCAGGGATCATTGCTGCCCATGGGCTGGATGATCTCGAACCAGAAATTGTCGGTAAAGACGCTTTCCACCTTCATGGGCATATCGGTCACGTCCTGACCCATGTATTTGGTGTAGGGAGTGCGAACCATCTTGTGTTCTTCCTCCGCCGCCGGCGCACAGCCGGTGCCCAGCAGCGACCGGTAGGCCGCCACCGTTTTGTCCAGGTCATCGGTCACCACGATCACCTTGACGATCTTTGTTGAGGACAAAGCCATAGAAAAACCTCCTTGCAGAATCTCTGCTCAAGAATCAGGGCAAAATCAGCGGTTGGTAAAGCCGCCGTCGGTAATGATCTCAGCGCCGGTCACATAGGAGGACTGGTCGCTGGCCAGGAACAGGGCCACCGCCGCAATTTCGGAAGGCTGCCCGATATGGCCCACCGGAATCTGGGAAACGATGCCCCGGCGCACGTCGTCATCGTTGTTCACGAACTCGGTAAAGGCCTTGGTCTCGGTGGGTCCGGGGCTGATGGCGTTGGCCCGGATGCCCCGCTCCGCCAGCTCGCCGGTGAAGGACCGGGCCATGGAGCGCACGGCCGCCTTGGCGGCGTTGTACACCAGGGCATTCTTGCCGCCCTGGAACCCTGCGATGGAGGAAATCAGCACAATGGCCGATTTGTCCGACATGTAAGGCAGCACCTTCTGCACCGTGAAGAAGGCGGAGAAGACATTGAGGTTCATGGTCAGATGGAATTCCTCCGGGGTGATCTCCTCGATGGGATTCTGCGGACCGTTGCCCACGATGGGCAGCACCGCCTTGACCTTGCGGCCGGTTTTGGCCACCGCCGCGCCCAGTTTTTCCAGATCCTCGATGCGGGTGGCATCGATCTGCACAATATCCAGCACATGGGGGTTGTCGCCGTAGAGGGCACGGGCGGTCTTTTCGTCGTAGTCCGCCACCACCAGATCGGCGCCTTCCTCCAGGAAGCGCTGCGCGATGGCCCGGCCGATGCCGTTGGCCGCACCGGTGATGACGCAGAGCTGCTTGTCCAGAAGTTTATCCATAAAAGGTTACACCTTCCTTTTGTTGTCCGGTTCCGGGGGAACCGGGTTCAGGCCTGATACTCAAAGAAATCAAATGTGGCCGTGGAGCCGTATCCCGAATAATCCACGGCGGCCAGCCCCACAAAGGCGCCGGTGAAGAATCCGCCGTAATGGGAACACACATAGTCGTCGGAGAGGACCTTGGCATCCAGGGTGACCGGCACGGTCTGCCAGTCGCTGCCGTTGAAGGAATACTCGTAATGGTAGGAAAGATGGCCCACCACCGTGCGCAGCCAGACTTTTTCCACCCCGTCCGGCACCGCCACGGCCTTGTCCCGCAGGAAGGAGCGGTAGGCTCTGTGATCGCACTCCGCCACTTCCAGGACCTTCTGGCCCGCATCGTCCCGGGTCACAAAGATCCAGGACCAGTGCTCGCTGTTGTAGTAGTTGGCCAGGCCGGCCATGGACTGGTAGCTGTAGGGGGTAAAGGTCAGGCAGGTGGTGGCGGTAAAGGCAAAGTGGCGCCAGCGCCGGGCCACCAGCGAGACATCCAGCCGGTTGGACAGGGACCCGCGGCCGATGAGCTGCAGGCTGCCGCCGCCCACCCTGCCCATGCGGGGGCCGAAGGGCACCCGCAGGGTATTCCACTCCCCGTCCAGGTGGTCGGCTTCAAACTCGTCCCGTACCCGGCTGATATCCGGCACCGGTGTTTCCTTTGCATCCGCGGGGGCATCCACCTGGACCAGGCCGCCGTGGCCGCCCACCACCCGGGGCCAGCCGTCCTTGTACCAGAAAACCTTCTGGATGCTGGTCTCCCGGCCCAGCGGGCACCAGCCCCGGGGGTCGTAGATGCTCTCGGTCTCGTGGTGGAGCGGACGGGCACACAGGGAAGCGTAATACCACTCCCCGCCGGGGGTCTGCACCAGGGCGCCGTGGCCCTGCTTTTGCAACGGATGGTTGGGGGTGTCGAAGTTGGTCAGGAAGGGTTCCCCGGGTTCGGTCTCATAGGGTCCCCACAGATCGCGGGAGCGGGCCACCACTTCCTGGTGGGTGTAGGTGGTGCCGCCCTGGGCGGCAAAGAGGTAGTACCAGCCGTTGATCCGGTACAGGTGGGGGCCTTCCACCGTCTTGACCGAAGTGCCCCGGTAGACGATCCGGGCGGTCTCCGGTTTCAGGCAGCGGTTTTCGGCATCGTACTCGGTCAGGGTCAGGCCGTTGAAGGCATTGTGGTATTCCCGGTGGTCCCAGGTCTGCTGGATCAGGTACTTGCGGCCGTCCTCGTCATGGAACAGGGAGGCGTCGAAGCCCACGCCGTTCAGGGGGATGGGGTCGCACCAGGGGCCGTGGATGTCCTCGGCGACGGTAAGGTAGTTCTGCATGTCCTTGAAGGCGCCTTCCACCACCTGCACGTTGGTGTATACCAGCCAGAACCTGCCGTCCGCGTAGGAGAGGTCGGGGGCCCAGATGCCGCCGGAGCAGGGGTCGCCTTTCATGTCCAGCAGTTCCACCCGGTCCAGGATGGAGGTGGTGTACTTCCAGTGCACCAGGTCCTTGGATTCATGCACCCGCACGCCGGGGAACCACTCAAAGGTGGAGTTGGCGATATAGTAGGTATCCCCCACCCGGATCATGGAAGGGTCGGCATGGAACCCGGTCAGGACAGGATTTTGGATTTTCATGGTTGTTGCCTTTCTCATTTCAGCGCGCCGGCGCTCATGCCCTTTTCAAAGTTCTTCTGCATCAGCAGGTAGGCCAGGATTTCCGGCACCGCAGTCATGACGGCCGCAGCCAGGATCTTGGTCTGGTCGTTGGTGAACTCGCCCTGGAAGTACTGGGGCAGCAGGGTGACCACCTGCAGGTCCGGGGACTGCAAAAAGACCAGGGGCATCAGGTAGGAGTTCCACGCGCTGATAAGGGTGAGCACCACAATGGCCGAAGCGATGGGCTTGGTCAGCGGGAGGATAATGCTGTAAAAGATCTGCCACACGTTGGCCCCGTCGATGCGGGCGGCTTCCATCAGCTCACTGGGGATGCCCTCATCAAAATTGCGGGCCAGCAGGATGGAAAAAGGCAGCTGCAGCGCCGCAATGGGCAGGATGACCGCAAACAGGGTGTTGTACATGTGCAGTTTCTGGAAAGTGACGAACAGCGGGGTGAGCAGGATGACTTCCGGCAGGGTCAGGGCGATGAGGATGGCCCAGAAGTAGATCTCCTTGCCGCGGATGTGCAGCTTGGCAAAACCGAAGCCTGCCGTCATGCTGAAGATATATACCAGGACAATGACGCACACCGCCACAATGAGGGAGTTGCGGAAGTAGGTGGGCACCACGCCGGTGTCCCACACCGCCTTGTAGTTCATAATGCCGGTACCGCCCAGGGAGCCCAGCACCATCTGGATCAGGGGCAGCACGTAGGGGATGGTCATGAGCAGCAGAACCAGCTGGAGCAGGATCTTGCTTTTTTTCGTCCGGATCTCAAACATAAAACATCAGTCTCCTTTGCTGGCACGGTGGGTGAGCAGGGCGCCGACGATGGCGAGCACCAGCAGCACCACCGAAAGTGCCGCCGCATACCCCAGATGGGACTGGCGGATGCCCTGGCGGTAGATGTAGGTGCCCAGGAACTCGGTGGCATGGTTGGGGCCGCCGGTGGTGATCAGATAGGGGATGTCAAAGGTCTTGAGGGCGCCGATGACTCCCAGCATCCCCAGGGATACAGTGGTGCCTTTGCAGTGGGGCGCCACGATGCTCCACAGCACCCGCAGGTTGCTGGCGCCGTCAATGCGGGCAGCTTCCATGATCTCGCGGTCGATCTGGCTCATGGCGGCGTAGTACAGAATGAAGCTCATACCGGTGTTCTGCCAGATGCAGATGACCATGAGCACGAACAGCGCCGTGTGAGGGTTGGCCAGCCAGTTCACCGTGATGTTCAGGCCCAGGGCGTCAAAGGCGGACTGCAGCATGCCCTGGGGGGAGAACATGAGCCGGAACACCGGCGCCATGGTGGCCGGAGCCAGAACAGTGGGGATGAAGACCAGGCATTTATGCACCGTGGGCAGCTTTACGTCCGAATGCAGGATGGCGGCAAACAGAAAGCCCAGGATCTGCTGGATCACAAAGGTGATCACGAAGTACAGGACGGTGTTTTTCAGGCAGAGCCAGAAAACATGGTCTGTGAACAGATCCACGAAATTCTGCACGCCCACCCGTTCGGGATTGGGGCTTAGACCGTCCCAGTCCAGCGTGGAAAGGTTGAAGGTATAGAAAATGGAGTAATAGATGATGATGACCAGGAACAGCAGTGCCGGGATGACCCAGGGCAAGCCGTTGATCTGCGTGGATTTCTTTCGCTGTATCTGTTTCACAAACTGTCACCTCGACATTGCAGTGTGGATTGGCGGGAGTCGGGGGTATAAAGTGTTAGGAGCACACGCCGGTGCTCCTAACACTGAAACCATACCCGAAAAGGCAGCCGCGTGCTGCGGGAATTACTGGCTGTCGGCCTGCACTTCAGCCAGGTAGGCAGCGCCGTCGGCAGAGGTCATGGTGCCGCTGGCAACACCGGCCAGCACATCGGTCATGGCGGTGTTCATGTCGGCACTGATATCGGCAAAGCGGGGGTTGTCACCGCTGGCCATGGCTTCGCTGAGGTAGTTCTGGACAGCCTCGTTCTGGGCGTCCGGGTTCACCAGGGTCACGTTGTCCCAGTCGGGGGTGATGTCCTTGCGGATGGGCACGACGTTCAGGCTGTCGGCGATCATCTGCTGGCCTTCGTCGGAGGTGCCCAGCCACAGGGCAAAGGTCTTGGCAGCTTCCACGTTTTCGCCTTCAGCGGCAACGGCGGTGGCATAGTCCAGGTCGCCGAACATGGAGCCCACATTGCCGGTACCGGCGATGTCGGGGAAGTTGATGGGGATCATGGTGAAGGGTTCTGCGGTGGAGGAAGCCGCCTCAATGGCCGCCTGCATGGTATCGGGCAGGCAGTTGGAGGTGTACCAGGAGCCCATCATGACCATGGCGGCCTGCTGGGACATGAACAGGTTGTTGGCTTCAGGGAACTGCATGATGCCCAGGGCGCCTTCCTGCATGATGCCTTCGTCAAACAGGCTCTTCCACAGATCCAGGGCCTGCGTGAAGACGGGGTCGGTCCAGTCGCGCTCGCCGCGGCAGGCCGCAGTGAAGGCACCGGGTTCCACGTTGTCGCAGATGGCATGGAAGGTATCCATGTTGAACGCGCCCTGACCGGCACCCTGCACAAAGCCGATGATGCCGTTGGCCTCAAAGGTTTCGCAGGCAGCCTTCCAGCTTTCCATGTCGGTGGGGATCTCCACGTTGTACTTGTCGAACAGGTCCTTGTTGATCCACAGGTTGCCGGCGTACACGGTGCCCACGCCGATGGCCTTCAGCTGGCCGTCCACCGTCATGGTGCTGATGGCGGATTCGCTGATCTTGTCGGCGTAATCCTCGCCCAGAGCCGCCTTGATGTCCTCGGTCAGGTCCGCAGCCTGGCCGCCGAACACCTGGATACCGCCGTTGGCCGAACCGGCCGAGACCTCGAAGGCATCCACGCCCGCGCCGTTGGCCAGCGCCGGGCGGATGGCGGCGTCATAGTCGTCGATGGTGGTCTGCTTCCAGGTCACGTGGATGTCCGGATAGACCTTGTTGAACTCGGCGATATAGCTTTCGTTGGTGGGGGAGCCGGGCGTCCAGCCCCACCAGACGATATCCCCGGAGGTGGAGGAACCGGCGGCTTCCGCCGTGGCCGAAGAGGGATCGGCTTCCTCGGTGCTGCCGGACCCGCCGGTGCCGCCGCAGGCGTTCAGGACCAGCGCCATGGACATGGCGGCTGCAAGCGTGATGGCCAGTTTCTTTTTCATGGTTGATTCTCCTTTTCCATTTTTTTCAGTGTGAGATAAACGGTTTCTATTCGGCGAGCGACTGGACATAGGCAACGCTCTGCAGATAGGCCTCATCGCTGTCCAGATGCTCTATGACAAAGGGCATGTCCGGGTTGTACCGTTCCGCCGTGCGGATCAGGTGGCGCAGATTGACGCCGCCTTTTCCCGGGCTGGTCTCGGTCAGGTGCAGGGTGTACGCTTCCTCAAGCCGGACATCCTTGAGGTGGCAGCTCCTGACATAGGGGCCGAGCTTTTCAAAGCACTCGTCCACAAAATCTTCGTTGCAGAAATACCGGCGGGCACTGGTGATCCAGTTGAACACATCCAGGTGCACCGCAAACCGGTCCCGGTCCACATCTTCCAGCAAGTGCAGGTACTCGTCGGGGCCGGTGGGGTACATCCAGGGCATGGACTCGATGGTGAAATAGGTGTGCCGGGGCTGTACCGCGTCGATGATGCGGCGGATCACCGCCACCCCCATCTGCCAGGTTTCGGGGTCGAAGTTCTCCTTGTAGGCTCCGTCCCAGCGGGCACCCCGGGCGCCCAGGATGTTCACGCAGCAGGCCGCGCCGATGCGGTCGGCCAGTTCCAGCTGACCGATGGCGTACTGCACCGCCTTTTCCCGCTTTTCGGCGTCGGGGTCCAGCATGTTGCGCCACACCCCCACCTCCGCCAGCTGCAGGCCCTGGGCGCGGGCACAGGCGGCATATGCATCCGCGAGAGCGGGATCATCCTCGCAGGTCAGGGGGAAATTGATGGCCCCAAGGCCCAGCTGCCGGTGCCGCCGCGCCCAGTCTTCCGGGGAGGTATGTGCAAGAGGAGAAGAGGTTCCCAGCCGCATGATGTATGCCTGCCTTTCTGCCGTTCAGATAAAATCAGTGGTTGTAGCTTTCCAGCAGTTCCACAACGCACTTCAGTTCCGGCGCGTCCAGATAATTATACTCGCCGCTTCCATCGCCGTAAATGCCCCGCTGTACCAGCTTGAGCCCTGCTGCTTCGGCCTTGGCCACGCAGGCCTTGGAATCCTTGATCTGGAAGGCCACATGGTGGATGCCTTCGCCGTGTTCCTCCAGGAAGCTGCGCCAGGTGGACGGCTTGTCGTTGGGCTGGATCAGCTCCAGCTGCATGCCGGGGCCCACGTCGAAAAAGGCCATCCAGCAGTAGGCTTCGGGGGCGGGTTCGCCCTTGTATTCGGTATGGGTGACGGCGTAATCGCCGATGGGCTGGGTTTCGGGCACATCCATGCCCAGGAATTCCGCCCACTTCTTTTTGGCGGTCTCCACGTCCTTGACGATGAAGCCAACCTGTGCCACAAGATTTGTTCCTACGATACCTGCCATGATCTTTTCTCCTTTATAAATGGAATGTAGTAGTTTATAAAGCCCCTCTCCAAGGGCGGATTGCACTTAAACCTGATCGGGAGCGCACCCGGGAGTGAGGGGTGCCGGCCGTTCACAGGTGGTGGTCATTTGGTAAACCCCGCCCTGCTTTGCCGCCAGCAGCAGCCCTTCCAGTGCCTCGGTGATATGCAGCAGCATCTGTCCGCCCGTGCGGCTCTGCCCGCCGGTGTCGATGGCCCGGGCCAGATCCAGCACCCCGATGCCCCGGGAGTAGGCCTTGACCTGGGTAAAGACTTCCGGCAATTCGTAAAATCGCTTGCTGTCCGCCTCCGCATCCTTGCGGTAGATGGTGTTGAGGAACTGTTCCTTGCGGTACACCGTGGGGGTCCCGCCGCCGAAATTGGGGTCGGGATAGGTCAGGGTTCCGCTGTCCCCGTAGATTTCCAGCATGGGAAGGTTCGAGCGGTACACATCAAAGCTGAGGTTCAGGTTGACCGCCGCCCCGCTGCACAGCCGGAGAATGGCCGAATAGTGGGTGGGCGTCTGTACCGGAACGGTGCTACCGGCCCGGGGTCCCACCCAGACCCGGCGTTCCTTCGTGGGTTGGACACTGAACGCCGCAATGCTTTGGATAGGCCCCAGCAGGCTGACGATGGCGGACAGGTAATAAGGTCCCATATCCATCACCGGCCCGGCCCCTTCCCGGTAGAAGGGCCCCGGATTGGGGTGCCAGCTTTCCACCCCGGCGCTGGTCATGTTGGCGGTGACGAAAAAGGGCGTTCCGATCAGCCCGTTGTCCAGATAATACCGGACGCTCTGCAGCCCCGATGCCAGGAAGGTATCGGGCGCACAGCCCACCTGCAGTCCCTTTTGCGCAGCCAGGGCCAGAATTTCCTTGGCCTGGGCCAGGGTGGGGGCGAAGGGCTTTTCGCTGAACAGGTGCTTGCCGGCCTCCAGGATCTGCCGGTCCACCTCCACATGGGACTGGGGCGGGGTCAGGTTGACCACGATGTCGACGTCCGGGTCCCGGAGCAGCTGCTCCACAGTGCAGGCGTGGGGGACTTCAAATTCCCGTGCCAGGGCTTCGGCCCGCTCCGGGAGAAGGTCCGCGCAGGCCGTCACCTGCAATTGATGATAAAAAGAACGGATATCTGCCAGATAGGTGCGACTGATGACCCCCGACCCCAGAATTCCCACCGTATAACGCCGCATGGTCGGGCACCTCCTTTGCCTGTTTTTTGAGTTTTTGTACAGTTTGTTTCTACTTTTCTCTCTTTTTTTATCTATTATAATGCTTTTCGACGGGTTCTCTTCCTCAAAACCCGGATATACCTTGCCATATTTTTCATTTTTCTTTTGTAACCATTTTTTCCTGCCGGGCGGCAGCCACGTATATTTTTACGGTAATT
>CAUEKL010000044.1 GCA_959018215.1 uncultured Gemmiger sp. | reverse complement strand
CCCCAAAGCCCCGGAGGCGGCAAAGAGTCCCACCCGCCGGGGCAGGGAGGCGGCGGGGTGCTCCGTGCCCCACCAGCGGTAGGCAAAGTAGGGCAGGGTGAACAGGCACACTTCCCAGGCGGTGTAGAAGTTGAGCAGCACGCAGGCCAGCACCAGAAAGGTCAGGGGCCAGTGGCGGGCCTTGTCCACCAGTTCGTCCACCGCCCACAGCACCAGCGGCGCCAGCAGGACCACGTCCATCCAGATGATATTCTGGTTGTACACCACGCAGAAGGCACACAGGCTGTAGCCCAGGCTGAGCACCGGCAGCAGGCGGGAAGCGCTTTTGTAGTGCCGCTGCAGAAAGAAGCAGCAGGCCGCGCCGGTGCAGGCCACCCGCACCGCAAAGACGGCCTGGGCCACATAGGGGATGGCCCGCACGGGGAAGAGGAGATACGCCAGATTGAAGGGGCTGCTCATGTAGTAGGCGAACAGCCCCAGGGTGCTGCCCCCGCACAGCTTGGCGAAGCTGTAAAAGAAGCCGCCTTCGCGCACACGGCGCCACATATCGGTGATGTAGTTCACATACAGGCCGTTGAGGTCGCCGGTGAGGATGGTGTCATCCCCGAAAGGCGCAAAGCCCAGCAGAAAATACGCCCCCAGCACCAGCAAGAGGGACAGCCCGAAGGCTGCCCCCACGTTCTGACGCTGGCGGCGGCGGATATTCGTTTCCATGGAGTCTCCTTTGCTGCCAGGACGCACTCAGCCGCGGATGTTGCGGCGCACGGCGTCGAAGTCGGGATAATTCTCGTACAGATGGGCGGCGATGGCCTCCATCAGGCGGTAGTCGTGTTCGGAGTCGATGTCGATGATGCCGGTGTCCATCATGACGCTGACCCCGATCTTGCCCCGCCAGAGCATGCCGTCGGTGTTATGGGCCAGAAAGTCCCGCTTGAACACATAGATGGAGGCGTTCACGTCGAACACTTCCGGGGCCTGCTGGCGGCCGGTGAATTCGCTCTTGTTCACCTGCTCCACATGGTCGTCCACCGTCTTGACCATGTTGAACCAGGGATTGCGCCGTGCTTCGCAGACGCTGAACACCAGGTCCAGGTCGGGACGGCCCTGCTTTTTGGCAAAGGCGTTCTCGATATCGGCGGCGGTGCGCAGGGGGCTGGTGATGTCCAGGTCCATGAGGTAGTCATAGGCGGCGCCGGTCTTTTCTTCCATCCGGCGCAGGCTGTCCTGATAGACGGCCATCTTGGGCACCTTGTCCCCGCCCAGCTCCTCGCCCCGGGGCAGAAAGACCACTTCCGGGTACCGGGCTTTCACCAGGTCCGCCAGCTCGGGGCTGTCGGTGTTCAGGGCGAAGTCGATGTGCAGTTCGGGATGGTTTTTGGCAAAGAGTTCCGCGGCGCTGAGCGAATAATACACCAGCGGATGACCGCAGAAGGTTTTCAGGTTCTTGTTCTTGAAGCCTTTGCTGCCGGCGCGGCCGCAGACGGTGATGAGCAGACGTTCCATATTACAGTTCCCCCAAAGTCAGTTTGAGCACGTCCAGGGCGGTGGCGGGGGTGTTCAGGCTGTCGCCCTCCCCTTCCATCGCATAGTGCAGGAAGTATTCCATTTCCCGGATATATCGTTCGTTCACATCCTCCCGGCAGTCCTCCACCGTGCCGTCGGGCAAAGTCAGGGTGCCGGCGCCGAAATCCGCCACGGCGGACCCGGTGGGGCAGAAGAGCTCGATGCTGCGGCGATACCCCCGGCCGAAGTAGTCGAGATGCACCTCCGCCAGCAGGTGGGGATATCGGGCGATATACAGCGATACATCGTCGGAGTCGATCTCCAGTTCCGAGTACTGCCCCCGCAGGTTGTACAGGCGCTCCGGCTTGCCGAAGAGCTCCACCAGGTAGTCCCATTCATGGATGAGGTCGATGGTCACCCCGCCGCCCATAGCCTTGTGGGCGCTGTACACGGTGCGGTAATCCACCCCGGGGCGCCAGTCGGGCAGGTAGGAGGAGCAGATCACCCGGGCGCAGTAGGGATGCAGGTCCGGCAGGTGCTTTTTCAGCGCCAGCATGGCCCCGCACCACCGCATGGGAGCGGCCACATAGGCTTTCTGCCCTGCCGGGAGCAGATCGGCCAGATTCCGGCCGGTCTCCTCGGCGGAAAAGAGGGGCTTTTCAATGAACAGTGCCTCCGCCCGGCCGCGGACCAGTTCCAGGGCCGCCGCGTGCAGGCTGGTGGGGTTGGTGATGAAAGCCATATCATACCGGGGCAGGGCGGCTTGGTCCTCCAGGGTGGTGAACTGGGCCGCCAGCAGCTCCGCCACGCCGGGACGCAGGGGACGGTTCAGGTCGCTGCGCAGGGCGTGGGCGCACAGGGTCAGGCCCTGTTTTTCACAGATGGCATGCAGGTTTTTCAGATGGCGGGTCCCGATGGACCCCAGGCCGATGAACAGGGCGGTGACAGTGCCCATGTTCCTCACTCCTTATTTACAGATTGGGCCGCACCACGCGGCAGGGACTGCCCACGGCCACCGAGTCCGAGGGGATATCGTGGGTGACCACGCTGCCCGCCCCGATGACCACGTTGTCCCCGATGGTCACCCCGGGCAGCAGGATGGCCCCGCCGCCGATCCAGACATTGTTGCCGATGGTGACGGGGGCGGTGCGGGTCTTGCAGAATTCAAAGCTTCCGTCCGGTTTGGGCGCACCGAAGCGGTCCGCCGCGTTGGTGGGATGAAAGGCGGTATAGATCTGCACGTTGGGGGCGATGAGGGCGTTATCCCCGATGGTGATGCGGTTATCATCCAGAAAGGTGCAGTTCATGTTCACTTCGCAGTTGTTGCCGAAGAAGATGTTGTTGCCGTAGTCCACATAGAAGGGCGGGGTGATCCAGAGATTCTTGCCCCGCCCGCCCAGCAATTCGGCCAGGATGCGATCCTTTTCCGCCAGGTCGGCGGAGGCGGTGCGGTTGTAGGCCGCGGCCAGGTCCTTGGCCTTGTGCCAGCGGTCCAGCAGTTCCGGGTCGCCGCAGTCATACAGTTCCCCGGCCAGCATTTTTTCCCGTTCGGTCATGGCAGTTCTCCTTACTGACGGTCAAAGCCCAGGAAGCGGGTGCCCTGGAAATGGAGCATGCCCCGGTCCCCTTCAGCCAACAGGCCGGCGTCCCGGTCGGGCAGGCGCAGCTCCAACCGGTCGCCACTCTCAAATTCAAAGGTGGCGTAGTAGGTGGTGCCGCCCCCACCGTTGTGGTGGTTATAATGCCGTTCCCGCTTGGCCACCACAGTGGCGGGGCTGCTCAGCCGGGGCGAGGCGTTGTTGCGCCCCCATTCGGCCACGCTGCGCACCGCCACCACCACAAAGGTGCCGATGACGATGACAAACACCACCAGAAACATAATGGGAAACAGGGTGGAAAACAGGGAAAAAGTATCAAAGCCCATGTCGTATCCCATAGGTCAGCACTCCTTTCGGGCGTGTTGCAGACTGTCGAAAAAGTGGAAATCCGTTGTCATCGGCGGACATGTGCCGACGATGGCAACACCGACAGGGAAATTTTACGGCAAATTGTGTGCGAGGAACGAAGGGACGAGTGCGCGATTTGCCGTGAAATTTTGTCGAAGGGGATTCCAAAAGGGGAAATAGCCGCGTCAGGCACCGCCGTGCGCGGCTGTTGCCCCTTTTGCAGCGTGTCGAGAAACTCGACACGCTGCAGCACTCCTTTCAGGCGTGTTGGCTTTCGGCGGCCACCGCGTCCATCAGCCGGATGGCTGCCCGGTCTTTCTCAAAGGTCCAGCGGGGTTCTTCCTCCCCTTTCAGCACGGCGAAGAAGTTGGCCAGCTCGTCTACGTAGGCGTTTTCCACAATGTTGTCGCTGTACCGGCTGTCGTGCTCAAAGCTGCCGTAGGTGTCCACCGGCTGCTTGTCCCCGTCCCTGAACTCGTACAGGGCCTTGGGGTTGCCCTCCCAGAAGAGGTGCAGCCCGTCGCCGAAGCATTCAAAGCTGCGCACCGCCTTGGGGCTGACCACATCCGCTGCCAGTACCCCCTGCACCCCGCCTTTGTGGCGCAGCAGCAGGGTGGCGCAGTCGGGATAGGGCAGGCCCAGGTCGCTGATGGTGTCGGTCTGGACGGTCATGGCTTCCACATCCCCGAAGGCATCCAGCAGCCAGGGCAGGTCAATGCCGAAGATCTCCCGCACGCCGCCGGTCCGGGCGTTGCCCACAAAGAAGTTCTTGTAGTTCTCCCAGGGATGCCAGTCGGGCAGGTACTGGCCGATATGGTAAATATAGTGCACCGGGCGGCCGAATTCGGTCACGCGGCGTTTGATGTACTGGGTCTCCTTGCGGTAGAGCATGGTGGAGGAAAGGAAGAGGGGTACCCCCTTTTCCTTTGCCTTGGCCAGGTTTTCGGTGTAGCCGTCGTCCACCAGGTTCAGCTCGGTGAAGACCGGCAGCCCCACTTCCAGCAGCTCCGAAATGATGGCCGCATGGCTCAAAGGCGAGGTGCAGACCAGGGCGGCGTCCGGGTGTTCCGCCGCCACGGCCTCCCCGATGGAGGGGTAGGCCGCCTGGCACAGGTCCAGGGAAAGGGCCTCGGTGCGGCGGGCTTCGGCGCTGTCCACGCCGCAGATACGGACGTTTTCCGCCCCCAGCAGGCCCCGGGTCAGGCGGGCGCGGCGCTTGCCCATGCTGCCCAGGCCGACGATGAGAAGTTTCATACCAATACCTCCCGATGGGATTTCACAGGCAGGGTTCCGCCTGCGGGTCAAACGGCGGCACCGGGCCGTCGTAGAATGTTTTGGGTTTGGTGAAGTCGAAATGTTCCAGCACTTTCACGATCTTGCCGCTGGTATCGCCCCCGTGGTAGGGGCTGACGGCTCCCGCCGCCACCTCCCGGAAGGCCGGGCTCAGGGCGGTGCGCAGGGCGTCCTTGATCTGGGTGGGCTCCCCGCCGCAGCTGATGACGTTCCGGCAGAGGATGCGCCCGGCCTGGCGGCTGCCGATGTTCACGGCGGGCACCCCGAAGCTGGGGGTTTCCACCACGCCGGAGGAGGAGTTGCCCGCCACCAGGGCGGTGTACTGCATGGCCGAAAGATACCGGCGCAGGCCCAGGCTGTTGATGAAGCCCGCCCGGCCGGGATGGTCGGCGGCAAATTTCTGCATCCGGGCGGTGCAGACGGCGCCCCCGGCGTCAGCGTTGGAGCCGGTGATGAGCCAGAACACCCCCTCCACCGCCTCCATGGCCTCGCACAGGGCCTCGGCCTGGATGGCGGGGTCCGGGGCACCGGCGGCGGTCTCGGGGTGGAAGGTGACCAGGGCAAAGGGCTGCATCAGGTCAAAGCCGGTGGATTGGCACAATTCTTCCCGGCTCATTTTGGGCACAGCGCGGATGTTTTCATCCCCCAGGCCCCCCACACAGAAGACCCGGGCAGGGTCCTCCCCCATCCGCACCAGACGGGCGGCGCTGTCGGCGCAGGAGGGGAAATGCACCGCCGCCATCTTGGTGATGCAGTGGCGGTAGTACTCGTCGGCGGCGCCGAGAGTCACATCCCCGCCGGAAATGTGGGCGATGGGGATATGCCGGGCCGCGGCGGCGGTGGCGGCGGCAAAAATTTCAAACCGGTCCCCCAGCACCAGTACGCAGCCGGGGCGGTGGGCGGCAAAATAGTCGTCAAACACTTGAATGGTGCGGGCGATGGTGCGTCCCACCGGTTCGTCGGGGTCCTTTTCCCGGAAAATGGGCAGCCGGGCGGCGATTTCCACCGCCGGGGCGTCGGCCTCAATTTCTGAAACGGTGCTGCCCAGCCGCTCACACAGATGGGCCCCGGTCACCACCAGTTCCAGCCGCCCCGCGGCGGCCAGCTTGCGGGCCACCGGGCGCAAAAGACCGTAGTCCGCCCGGGTGGAGGTGAGGAGGGCCACAGTGTCACAGTTCAATCTTTTCATCCTCCGCAAAGTCCCGCTTGGCGGTCTGGCCCAGCACTTCGTACCAGCGCATGGGGCTGATGCCGTCCCCGGGACGCTTGGTGGTCAGATTGTCGGCGGTGAAGGTCTCCCCCGCCTTGATGGGGCAGGCGGCCACGATGCTCTTACGGGCCACCGCCTTGTTGGGGGCCTCGCTGGCGGTCAGGTGCTTGTGGCCGTCGCCCAGGGCGGCTTCCACATGGCGCACCGCGTCCACCATGGCCTTGAACTCGGTGGGGTCCAGGCTGGCTTTCTGGTCGGGGCCGGGGAGGTTCTTGTCCAGGGTAAAGTGCTTTTCAATGACCTGGGCCCCCAGCACGGTGGCGGCCACATCGCACTCCCACCCCGGGGTGTGGTCGGACAGGCCCACCGGCAGGCCGAACTGCTCGAACAGCTCGATCATGGCGGTGAGATTGGCGTCCTCATAGGGGGTGGGGTACTGGGTGTTGCAGTGCAGGATGGTGGCTTCGGGGCAGCCGTTGTCGTCCAGGATGCCCAAAGCGTCGGTGATCTCCCCCAGGGTGCTCATGCCGGTGGACAGCAGCACCGGGGTGTTCAGTTTGGCCACCTCTTCCAGATAAGGCAGGTTGGTGATCTCCCCCGAAGGGATCTTGATCAGCGGCAGGCCCAGGGTACCCAGGAACCGCACGCTGGGGATATCAAAGGGGGCGGACAGGTACTGGATGCCGATGGAATCGCAGTATTCCTTCAGCTCCTTGTGGCCCTCAAAGGAGAAGTGCAGCTTGCGGATCATCTCCAGCTGGCTTTCGGCGGCGTCGGTGGTCTGCTTCTGGTATTCGGCCTTCTCGGCGAACTTGCTCACCACCAGCTCGGGCACAGCGGTCTGGTATTTGACGATATCGGCGCCGCATTCCTTGGCCACCAGGGCCATCTTTTTGGCCATTTCCAGGTCGCCGTTGTGGTTGACACCGGCTTCGGCAATGATCGTAACAGGCATAATTGTTTCCTTTCAGCGTTGTGTTTCCAGTTTGCGGCGCATCTTTTCCAGCTCTTCCATCTGGCCCATGTCCATCCAGGCACTTTCGTTGATGGGGTAGACCCCCACCTTCTCCCCGGCCACCCGGTAGCGCTCGATGACGTCGGGGAAACCGATGTTTTCCCCTTCCTTCATCTCCTCCACTACCCGGGGTTCCACCACGTACACGCCGGTGTTGGTCAGGAAGTTCAGTTCCGGTTTTTCCCGCATGGCGGCGATGCCGCCGTCCTCCCCCAGTTCCACCACGCCATAAGGCACGGTGTAGTGCTTGAGGGCGCAGACCATGGTGACCAGGTTGCCCCGCTCCTTGTGCTTGGCGTACAGGTCCCCGAAATCCAGGTCCAGCAGGGTATCGCAGTTGGTGAAGAAGAAGGGGGAATCCACCTTGCCCTTGAGCAGGCAGAGCCCGCCGCCGGTGCCCATGAACTGTTCTTCGTCCACAAATTCCAGGTCGTAGTCCTTCTCCACTTCCCCGAAATAGGACTTGATCATGTTCTTTTTATAGTTGACCACCATCTTGAACCGGTGGCAGCCGAATTCCCGGAAGCGGTCGATGATCATCTCCGCAATGGGCTGTTCCCCCACCGGGATCAGGGGTTTGGGCAGGATCTTGGTATAAGGGTAGAGCCGGGTACCCAGCCCGCCGGCCATCATGACCACCGGGATGTCCACCTTTTTGCGGTTGTCCACATCCACACCGCCCGCAAAGACGATGTCGGTGATGACACCCTTGGTGTTCAGGATGGGCAGGGCGTCGATGCCGTATTTCTGCAGTTCCTCCCGGGCGCGGCCCCGCTCGGACACGGGCAGGCTTTTGGGCGAAAAGTTGGCCGCCTGTTCCACGGGCTCGGCCAGTGTGCCGCCCCGGAGCAGGAACTTGCGGATGTCGCCGTCGGTGACCACGGCCTGCAGCACCCCGTCCGGTGCAATGAACAGGATACGCTGGCCGGTCTCGTCCAGCTTTTTCATGGTTTCCAGCACGGTGGCATGGCGGTCCACGAAGAGTTCTTCGATTTTGAGCAAGGCGGTTCTCCCCTTTTATGCAGTCAGTTTCAGACCAGCGCCTTCACCGCGTCGATGACGCGGGCGCAGTCGGCTTCGCTCAGGTTGGTGGAGCAGGGCAGGTTGACGATGTGGGCCCGCAGGTCCCGGGCCTTTTCCAGATGGTAGGCCTCGTTGCGGGGGTAGTCCGCCTGCTCGTGGATGAGGGCCCACACCGGGCGGGTCTGGATGCCCTGGTCCTGCAAAGTGGCAATGACCGTATCCCGGTCCAGGGAAGTCTCACCCAGATACAGGCTGTAGAACCAGTGGTTGGCGCGCACCCCTTCGGCTTCGGTCTTGAAAGGCAGGATGCGCAGGCCGTGGTAGCCGTCCAGGGCGTCCTTATACTGGTTGTAGCGGGCGATCTTGGTGGCAATGAAATCCTCCAGCCGTTCCAGCTGGGCCAGACCCAGGCAGGCCTGGACGTTGGTCATGCGGTAGTTGTAACCCACCTCGTCGTGGAAGAACTGGAGCATGTCGCTCTTGGCCTGGGTGGACAGGTGCTTGGCGTGCTCCGCCCAGTCGGGATGGTTGGACACCAGCATACCGCCGGCGCCGGTGGTGATGATCTTGTTGCCGTTGAAGCTGTAGCAGCCCACATCGCCCATGGTGCCGGCGAACTTGCCGGACAACGGGCCGGAAACGTACTTGGTACCCAGGGCCTCGGTGGCGTCCTCAATGAGGGTCAGGCGGTACTTTTTGGCAATTTCCAGAATGCGGGGCATATCGGCCATATTGCCGAAGACATGCACCACTTCCAGGGCGGCCACCCTGGCGCCGGTCTTGTTGTTGTACAGGCCGTCCTCCTTCAGGGTGCAGTGGTTGGCACAGAAGTCCTCCACGGCGTCGGGGTCGATGCACCAGGAATCGTCGCAGCCGATGAAGACCGGCTCGGCGCCCATATAGCGGGTCAGGGGGTTGACGGCGGCAATGAAGGTCAGGGTGGGCACGATGACCTCCTGCCCGGGGCGGATGCCGGCGGCCATGGCGGCCAGATGCAGCGCCGAAGACCCGCCGTTGGAAGCTACGGCCCGGGGCATGCCCACATAGTCGGCCAGGGCCTGCTCAAATTCACCCACCCGGGCGCCGCTGGTGGACACCCAGCCGGAGGTGATGGCTTCGGCCGCCCGGGCGGCCTCCTTTTCGCCGAAATTCGGTACAGACAACGGGATAAAAGCAGACATAAATACGTCCCCCGATCTTATATTACAAAAATTCAGTCTTTATTATAAACCGTTTGGTGTCAAACGGCAAGGCGGCCCTTAGCAAAGTTTTATTTTGGATGGCAAAAATGCCTCCCGGCGACAGGACACACTCCTGCCGCCGGGAGGCATTATATATTCGGGGAGTCAGCGCCCCTGTTTTTCCCGGATCAGTGCCACAAGTTCGTCGGACTGTTCCAGAAACATGCATTTCCATTTTCCCGCAGTCTGAATGCAAAAACGTCCGTTTCTGGTCTCTACCGCCTCGATTTCCGAGTAGGCTAAGCGGAACGGCTCCACCGTCACCGTACTGGCCCCAAACATGGCACCGGGCCAGATTCCATGTATTCCGGTATCATCCGCGCAAATGCTAATTTTTGAGCGCATGACCATCTGGAAAATCTCAATCAGGGCCAGCAATGGGGCCAGACAAACAACAAAGAGAAGCGTCAATTCCACGCTGCTGTCCATACTGTACGGACGATTTGCATAAAAAACGCCACATACCACCGTTGCCGCCACACAAACGATGGTGGATATCAACGACACATTCGCCATGCTTTTGGGACTAGTAAAATACCGAACTTTTTCTTCTTTATGTCCTACACGAGTTCCACACTTTGGGCAGAACTCCGTCCCGTCCATCAACGGGGTATTGCATTGGCTGCAATTCATATGCGATTCCTCCTGTTTCTTATTTGGATAAGGGCCCGCTCTTATTCTAGTAAATATATTTACTAAAGTCAATAGTAAATATCTATACTATGCTACGCTCACTACGAAACCGGAAGGGAGGGATTTCTTGTTCCCATGAATATTTATCAGAAAAGGATTCGGGACTTACGGGAGGATTCTGACAAGACTCAGGTTGAAATTGCTCAGATTCTCGGCACCTCCCAGACCATGTATGCCCGCTACGAACGTGGGGCAAGTGAACTTCCCATTCGCCACCTAATTCGTCTGGCCAAATACTATCATGTTTCCACCGACTATATTCTGGGGTTGAGCAACACCCCTTCTGCCCCGAAATGACGAACACCCCCTGGCTTCACATCAGAAGCCGGAGGGTGCATTTGTTTTCATACACAGACAAACTGATTCTCGGGACCAGTCTGTGCGATGTTATTCGCCCTTGAAGGTATCGTCAAACAGGCGGAGCACGCCGGTACGGTCGAACTCTTCGGTGTTGTCGGCGTCGGTGAGGCCGGGAATCCGGGGAGATTCGTCCGCCGGGGTGTAGATGGGCACGTCCTCGTCGGCGCCCTCTTCCTCGCCGGGCACCAGTTCCAGCTCTTCCAGCAGAGCCTGGATGGCGTCGCAGTCCTCGGGCAGGTCGGTGAGGCTGGACCCGTAATGGGCGAAGAGCACGGTGCCGTCGGCATCCACAATCAGGGTCAGGGGCATGTCCAGCACATTGTTCTTGGGGGGCTTGTAGCCGTTGCGCTTGGCTTCCCGCAGGATTTTCCAGGCTTCCAGGCTGTAGGCGGTCAGGGTCCCGCTGCGCTGGGGAATGTCCAGAAGATCATACAGCACCCCGTCGGCGTCGCACAGCAAGGGGAAGGGCAGGGTATCCGGGCCGATGCTGCGGGCCAGCTTGTCCGCCCGGGACCGCACCACCATGGCCAGCCCGCCGCTGTGCAGGCCGTCGAAGGTGTCGGTGTAGCGCTCCGCAAAGGTGCGGGTGACCGGATGACCGAAGTTGTTCATGAATACCAGCACCAGCGGGGCCGTCTGGGCCAGCAGGTCCCGGAAGCGGTTCTGGGCGCTGTAGGGCGTATCATACAAAAAGAAAGGCAGCTTGTCCCCTGCCGCAACACGACCGGCCAAGCCAAACACTCCCCTCTCACACAGTTTTTTATTCCAAAAAACGCCGGGCGGCGGAACCGCCCGGCGATGAATTGCCTAATATACCCCGCACAGCCGTCTGCGACCAATCAAAACCTACTGTTATGAGCAGGTGGGTGCCCTGCCGCTGCGTTCACGCTCCCTTCCTCCGCTGACCGCCGAAGCGGGGCGGGAGGTCTGCGATCCTGCAGAGGACTTTCCGGGCTCCCTAGATTTGATTAGTAGGATCATATAAAGCCGCAACAAATCGAACCGCGCAGGGTGTTTGGTTCAGTTTTCCAGCTCGGAATCGTCGATGTCGAACATCGCTTTCAGGCGTTCTTCGAACACCTTGCCCACGCGGATGAGCTCTTCGTCGTCATCCACAATGTCCATATATTCGCCGTCCTCGTCGGTGCCGATGCGCATCAGGATCAGTTCGGCGTCCTCTTCCAGGGACTCGGGGTCCTCCTGGTAGGGCACCACCGCCATGTAGCGGGTACCGTCGATCTCGGTCACGTCGATGACTTCAAAGGTGCACTCCTTGCCGTCCTCATCCTCCAGCGTCAGCAGGTCGGGGGAAGCCTCTTCCAGCATTTCAGGGGTCAGTTCGTCAGCCATAGTTTTTCTCCTAAAAAACATCGGGCCCCAAGGCCCTGTTGGTTTCCTTGTACGCTTATAGTGTACTTGTTTTTTTGTTCCACGTCAAGCTATGCTTTGCGAGGAAATTGTGGTATACTGAATTTATCATGCGCCAAGATCATTCCCCCCAAGGAGGCTGCTTATGCCCACACGGAAAAAACTGCGCGCAGCGGCGTGTTTTGCGGCGCTGCTGGCCCTTTGCCTGACCGCCTGCTCCGAACAGGAGGGCGGTCACAAGCTGCCCGACCGTCCCGCGGTGGAAAGCGGCGAACGGCAGTTCACCGCCCCGGCGGACGGGGACCTGATCGCCATTTTCGACACCAGCCTGGGCGAGGTGCGGGCGGTGCTGTACCCCGACACGGCCACCATGGCGGTGGAAAATTTTGTGGGGCTGGCCCGCACCGGGTACTATGACGGCACGGTGATCTGGCGCAGTGAGTACGGCTTTGCGGTGCAGGGGGGCGACGCCACCGGCACCGGCACCGGCGGGTCCACCATCTGGAGCAACAATCCCTATCCCCTGGAGGCCAGCACCGACCTGCGCCACTATACCGGGGCGCTGTGCGCGGCCTTTGCTTCCGGCGGGGACGCCGAGGGAGGCACCAGCCAGTTTTATTTTGTGACGGCCCTGCCGGACAGCGTGGACAAAGCCACGCAGGAGGAGCTGGCCGCCAACGGATACACCGAGAGCCAGATCGCTGCCTATGCGGACGGCGGCGGCCTGCCCTACCTGGACAACACCGACACGGTGTTCGGCCAGGTGTATCTGGGCATGGAGGTGGTGGACGCCATGGCCTGCGCCCCCACCGCTGTGAATGAGGACGGCACCGACACCTTCCGCCCGGAGGAGACCATCACCATCAACAAGGTGACCATCACCACCTATCCCGGACCGGAACCGGCCACCGCCGAATCCGCCGAATAACCTATACTATGCGCCAGCGCCCTGCGGTAACACCGCAGGGCGCTGGCTTTCTCTTTCTTCTCAGGTCTGCTTTTCGGGAACGGCGCACAGAACGCCGGGACCTTACTGTTTGTGGGTGCGGCGGCGCAGCGCGCGCAGGGCGCGCACCGCCTTGACCCGGGTCACCCCGGGCTGGGGAACCGGCTTGTCCGCAGCGGGCGCGGCTGTGTCACCGGTCTGCGGAGCGGGGGCTTCCGTCGGCTCCGCCGCCTCGGGTTCCTCCGGTTCGTCGGGCTCGTCGTAGTCCTCCTCATCCCCGAAGCTGGGCATCACCGGCAGCTGGGGACCGGCGGCAGGCGGGTCCTCGTCGGGCACGGCGGGGGTCTCCTGCCGCACAATGGGAGAGGAGAAGATGGCACCGGGCACCTCGGTCAGGGCCGGGC
>CAUEKL010000043.1 GCA_959018215.1 uncultured Gemmiger sp. | reverse complement strand
GCCGGGGGATGCGCGGCCCGGGCGGCCTGCTTGCGCTTGGACCGGCTGCTCATGCCTGGACCTCCCCGCAGGGTTCCCCGAAGAGCACCTGCATATACAGGGGCACCTGTTCCGCCCAGGAGGCTTCACAGTGGGAGCCGCCCATCTGCAGGTAGGGATAGACGGTGGCCCCGGCTTTCTGCAGTGCCCGGGTCACCTGCAGGGCGTTGTCGGTATACTGGGCCAGGCCGTGCTGGTCCTTGGTCTCCTTTTCCCCCCAGCTGAAGAAGAGGGTGGTATACCCCCGCAGCCGGGCTTTTTTCAGGTCGGCCATCAGGGGTTCCATGCACAGCCGCACCGAGGGGGACAGGCAGCCCGCCTTGGAGAAAACATCGTTGTGGGCCACGGCGGCGTACAGGCTCATCAGCCCGCCCATGCTGCTGCCCGCAATGGCGGTGTGGGCCCGGTCGGGCAGGGTGGGCCAGGTCTTGTCCACATAGGTCTTGAACTCTGTGCACAGCCAGTCCAGATACGCCTTGCCGGTGCCGTGGATGCCGTCGAACCAGTCGCTGTCATAGGGGCAGTATTCTTCCAGCCGCTTGTTGCCTTCGTGGTTGCATTCCACCCCCACCACGATGTAGTCCGGGTGGGCGTCGTAGTAATTTTTCAGGCCCCAGCAGGTGCCGTAGGTGGCGGTTTCATCAAAAAAGAGGTTGTGGCCGTCGAACATGTAGATGACCGGATACCGCTTGCCGGAGGTCCGCCAGTCCTCGGGCAGATGGATGAACACCCGGCGCTCCAGCCCATAGGGGGTGATGCGGGTGGTAAAGGTTTCGACCATGGTTGGCTCAGACTCCTTTATATTGGGTTCCGTGAACCATTGTACCGCAACCGCTGTTTTTTCGCAAGGTGGTTGCAATGGGCCGGAAGGCGTGCTACAATGCTTTCAACCTGTCTACCTTTGGTAAAATCGCTCAAAAATAGGAGGAATTTTTGTGGCAAGTATCAAGGAATTCTGCAAGCGCAAGGACGTGATCTTTTCCGCCCACCGGTACGGCATCGATGCCATGGGCGCCATGGCCCAGGGGCTGTTTGCCAGCCTGCTCATCGGCACCATCATCAAGACCCTGGGCGAGCAGACCGGCCTGGCCTTTCTGGTGGACGCGGGCACCTACGCCACGGCGGTGGCGGGCCCGGCCATGGCGGCGTCCATCGGCTATGCCCTGAAAGCCCCCCAGCTGGTGCTGTTCAGCCTGATTGCGGTAGGCGGAGCGGCCAACACCCTGGGCGGGGCGGGCGGCCCCCTGGCCGTCTACCTCATTGCCATCGTGTCGGCGGAGCTGGGCAAGCTGGTGAGCAAGGAGACCCGCATCGACATCCTGGTCACCCCGGCGGTGACCATCCTGGCCGGGGTAGGGCTTTCGGTGCTGTTTGCCCCGGCCATCGGGGCGGCGGCCTCGGCGGTGGGCAGCGTCATCATGTGGGCCACCGAGCTCCAGCCCCTGCTCATGGGCATCATCGTATCGGTGCTGGTGGGCGTGGCCCTGACTTTGCCCATCTCCTCGGCGGCCATCTGTGCCGCCCTGAGCCTGACCGGCCTGGCGGGCGGCGCCGCCGTGGCGGGCTGCTGCGCCCAGATGGTGGGCTTTGCGGTGATGAGCTACCGGGAAAACGGCGTGGGCGGCCTGGTCAGCCAGGGCCTGGGCACCAGCATGCTCCAGATGCCCAACATCCTGCGCAATCCCCGGGTGTGGATCCCCCCCACGGTGGTCTCGGCCATCACCGGCCCCCTGGCCACCTGCCTGTTCCGGCTGGAGCAGAACGGTCCCGCCGTGTCCAGCGGCATGGGCACCTGCGGGCTGGTGGGGCCCATCGGGGTGTACACCGGCTGGGTGGCCGATGCGGCCGCCGGCCTGCGCCCGGCGGTGTCCGCCTTTGACTGGGCGGGGCTGCTGCTCATCTGCATCGTCCTGCCCGCCGTGCTCACCCCGCTGGTGGCCATGCCCCTGCGCAAGGCCGGGTGGATCAAGGACGGCGACCTGACCCTCTCCTGACAATGATACAAAAGCAGCCCCGGCGGCCTTACGGCCTGCCGGGGCTGTTTTTTGTCGGTTTGATGCACACCGCTCCCCTGCCCGGCGTATGCTGAGGGCAAGGAGGCGATGGTCCCATGAGACTTTCCAACGGCACCGTACTGCTCAGCTGGCCTTTGGCCCAGCATACCCTGACAGCCGGTTACTACTACAACAATGGCAGCTACCACGGCGCCATTGATATGCGGGCGGCAGTGGGCACCCCGGTGTACGCGGCGGAGCCCGGCACGGTGGACTGGACCCAGGTGTGGGACGGGCGCACCACCACCGGCAACCAGAGTTACGGCACCGCCCTGCGCATCCGCCACGCCAACGCCCAGGGCAAGACCCTGCAGACCCGGTACGCCCATCTGTCCAGCCTGGTGGTGGCCGCGGGCACCAACGTGGCGGAAGGCCAGCTCATCGGGTACAGCGGGCAGACCGGCAACGTGAGCGGCCCCCACCTGCACTTTGAGGTGATCTGGGACGGGGTGCGCCGCAACCCGCTGGTGTGGCTGGACGGAGATTTCAACACCGCGTCCGCCGCCGTATACACCTACGGCCCCGGGGAGGGGCCGGTGCAGCGCCCCGCCCTGCCTACCGCCGCCCGGCAGACGGTGGTCATCGGGCCGGTATCGGTGGGAGACGCGGAGATCTACCGCAAGTTTGCGGACTGGCTGAACCTGCAGGGGCTGTATTCCATCGAGGACTACGACAACGGCACCCGGGTGGTGGTGCTGGAAAACATCTCCGCCGGGGATGCCCAGATGGCCTACCTGCTGGCGGATTTCCTGGGCCTGGTGGAGCAGGGCCTGTTCAAAAGCGAAGCGGTGAGCTGACCCTCACACCCCGTTTTGCAGGCTGTCCCGCAGGGCCAGCACCTTCTGTTCGATGGCGGCGATGACCCGGCGGAATTCGGCGTCGCTTTTGCCGGTGGGGTCTTCCAGGCCCCAGTCCTCCCGCCGTTTGCAGGGCAGGGCCGGGCACTGGACGTTGCAGCCCATGGTGATAAGCACATCCACCGGCGGCAGCTTGTCCAGGGTCTTGCTGTACTGGGTCTGTTCCATCTCAATGCCGTAGAGGTCCCGCATGAGGCGGACGGCGTCCGGGTTGATGCGGGGCACCGTCTCGGTGCCGGCGGAACAGCTGGTGAACACATCGGCGGCCAGATGCCGCCCCAGGGCTTCGGCCATCTGGCTGCGGCAGGAATTGTGCACGCAGACAAAGGCCACCACGGGCTTGTGCGCCATCTCAGCCCCTCGCTTTCGCCAGCAGGGCCTTGGCCTGTTCCACGCTGAGCACCTGCCCGGCGCTGAGCACCTGGCCGTCCACCACCAGGGCGGGGGTGGTCAGCACACCGTAGGCGGCGATCCGGGCAAAGTCGGTCACATGGCCCACCTCTTCCTGGATGTTCAGCTCCGCCATGGCGGCGCGCACCGCCCGCTCCAGGGCCTGGCAGTTGGCGCAGCCGCCGCCCAGGATCAGAATGGCAGCGCCGGTGTTGTCCGCCGGGGTGCTGCATCCGGAAGCGCAGCCGCAGGAAGTGGGTTCGGATTTTTTCTTGCCAAACAGAAATGCCATAAAATATTCCTCCTTGTAATATTAGACCAGAAATACTTGAATTGTATTAAACAGGTAGCCCACCAGGACGATGCCCACCACACAGACGCTCACAAACACGGCCAGCAGCTTAGGGCGTACCGCCTTGCGCAGCATGATGAGGGAAGGCAGGGACAGGGTGGTGACTGCCATCATAAAGGAGAGCACGGTGCCCAGCTGAGCCCCCTTGCCCAGCAGGGCTTCGGCCACCGGGATGGTGCCGAAGATATCGGCGTACATGGGCACGCCCACCAGAACGGCCAGCACCACGCCCAGGGGGTTGTGGCTGCCCAGGACGGCGGTGACCCAGCTTTCGGGAATCCAGTTGTGGATGAGGGCCCCCACCCCCACGCCGATGAGGATGTAGGGAAAGACCTTGCGCAGGGTGCCCACTGCCTGGTTGCGGGCGTATCCCAGCCGGTCCCGCACCCGCAGCTGAGGCAGGTCCAGTTCCGGCGGGCGGGCGGCATGGCGGACAAAGTCCTCCACCTGGTCTTCCAGGTGGAGCTTTTCAATGAGAGAGCCGCCGATCACCGCAATGACCAGCCCCAGCACCACATACACCACAGCCACCTTGGCGCCGAAGATGCTCATGAGCAGCACCAGGCTGCCCAGGTCCACCATGGGGGAGGAGATCAGGAAGGAGAAGGTGACCCCCAAAGGCAGCCCCGCCCCGGTAAAGCCGATGAACAGCGGGATGGAGGAGCAGGAGCAGAAGGGGGTGACGGTGCCCAGCAGGGCGGCGGCGGTGTTGGCCCCCAGCCCGTGGAGCCGCCCCAGAATCCGGCGTCCCCGCTCCGGCGGGAAGTAGCTCTGGATGTAGGAGATGGCGAAGATCAGCACACAGAGCAGAATGGTGATCTTGATCACATCATAAAAGAAGAATTGCAGGCTGCCCCCCAGACGGGTGGTGCCGTCCACCCCCAGGACCGCCAGTCCCCGGCCGATGAGCCGGTTGAGCCACTGCATGCCCAGCAGCTCGTTCTGAATCCATTGCCAGATTTCCATTTCAGGTCACTCCTTGTCTTGTACGGCAGAGCCATACATAAAAATATTTTGATGTGTATTGCCAAAAAAGGGCGCCGCAGGGTACGGCGCATGGGTTCAGCGGCCGCAGGCGCAGCCGCCGGAACAGGATTCCTTTTCGGTGTGGGGGCGGGTCAGTTCCGCCAGCAGGTCCAGCGCCCGCTGCCGCCCGGTCTCACTCAGGCGGTAGTGGGTCCACTTGCCCACCTGGGTGCTTTCCACCAGGCCGGACTCGCACAGGATCTTCATATGGTAGGAAAGTCCCGGCTGGGTCAGGTCCAACGGCTCCTGCAATACGCAGGCGCACTTTTCCCCGCTGCGCAGCTGCTGCAAAATGGCCAGCCGTTTGGGGTCACACAAGGCCTTGAACACCTTGGCCTCGGCCTGAAAATCCTGTGCCACGGAATTGCCCCTCCTCTCACATCAAAATTTCTTTATGTGTTAGGATACACCCTCTTCCCTGCCCTGTCAAGCCTTTTCCCGAAAAAAACCGGCCTCCGCTTTTGGGCGGGGCCGGTCAGGGAAGATCTTCAGTTCAGGCGGCCGTACAGTTCCATGTGGTGGCGGACCTTCCGGGCCAGGGCGTCGTCAAAGGCGCCGGGCAGCGCCCGCCAGCACCAGTTGGTGCCCAGGGTGGAGGGCACGTTCATCCGGGCTTCGTGCCCCAGTCCCAGCAGGTCCTGGGCCTGGACGATGGCCAGGTCGGCCACGCTGGCCCAGGCGGCCCGCATCATGCCCCAGTGGTAGCCTTCCTCCCGGGTGAGCTTGAGGTAGTCCACCGCCTTGCGGGTATCGGCTGCGGGGGCGGTATCGAACCAGCCGTTCACCGGTTCGTTGTCGTGGGTGCCGGTGTAGACCACACAGTGCCGGGTGTAGGTGTGGGGCAGGTAGTCCCCGCCGTCCCGGCTGTCGAAGGCAAATTCCAGCACCTTCATGCCGGGGTAGCCGCTCTCCCGCAGCAGTTCCCGCACATCGTCGGTGAGAAAGCCCAGGTCCTCGGCAATGATGTCCCGCTTGCCCAGGGCGTTTTCCACCGCCCGGAAGAGGGCGATGCCCGGTCCGGTGCGCCAGCGGCCGTTGCAGGCGTCGGTGCTGCCGTAGGGGATGGCGTAATACCCCGCAAAGCCCCGGAAGTGGTCGATGCGCAGCACATCGTAGGTACTGCACAGCACCCGGATGCGCCGCACCCACCAGGCATAGCCGTTTTGGGCCATGGCGTCCCAGTTATAAAGAGGATTGCCCCACAGCTGGCCGGTGGCGGAAAAGCCGTCCGGCGGGCAGCCCGCCACCTCGGTGGGCAGCAGGTCCTCCCCCAGCTGGAAGGCTTCCGGCGCGGACCAGACATCCACGCTGTCGGCGGCCACATAGATGGGCAGGTCCCCGATGATGAAGACGCCTTTCTGGTTGGCGTAGTGTTTCAGCGCCCGCCACTGGGCAAAAAACAGGTACTGCACCGCCTGCCAGAAGCCGATGGCCCCGGCACAGCGGGTGCGGGCAGCGTCCAGGGCCGCGGGGTCCCGGCGGCGCAGGGCCGGTTCCCACTGGGTCCAGGCACAGCCGCCGTGTTCATCCTTCAGGGCCATGAACAGGGCGTAGTCCGGCAGCCAGAAGGCGTTTTCGGCACAGAAACCGGCATAGGCGGCCGGGGGGTCCTGCAGCAGACGGCCGCAGGCTTTGCGCAGCACCTCCCACCGTTTGCGGTAGAGGGCGCCGTAGTTCACCCGGTCGGGGGTGCTTTCCCAGTCGATGTCTGCATATTCCTCCCGCCGGAGCAGGCCGTCGGCCGCCAGCAGGTCCAGGTCGATGAGATAGGGGTTGCCCGCAAAGGTGGAGAAGGACTGGTAGGGGCTGTCCCCGTAACTGGTGGGGCAGATGGGCAGGATCTGCCAGTATCTCTGTCCCGCCGCCGCAAGAAAATCCACAAACTCCCGTGCCGCCCTGCCCATGGTGCCGATGCCGTAGGGGGACGGCAGGCTGGACAGGTGCATCAGCACACCGCTTGCGCGCATGGAGGGTTCCTCCTTTCGGAAAAAATGGTCACTGGCCGTTCAGGCACAACACGCTCTCCCCTTCCACCAGCTCATAGGGCACCAGTTCATGGACGGCGTCGCCGTCGTCCTCGATGCAGCGGATGAGGATGCCCACCCCCCGGGAGGCCAGGCGGTCGGCGGGCTGGCGGATGGTGGCCAGGCGAGGGTTCAGGTAGTCGGCCAGCTCGATGCCGTCGAAGCCGCACACCGACACATCCCCCGGCACCTGCAGCCCATGGTCCCGCAAAGCCCGGATGGCCCCGATGGCCATGATATCGCTGAAGGCAAAGACGGCGGTCAGGTCCGGGCAGGATTCCAGCAGCCGTTCCATGGCCTTGTAGCCGTCGGGCATGGTGTAGCGGGCGTCCGCGTAGCAGGCGGATGCGTCAAAGGGCAGTCCCAGGCGGGAGAAGGCCCCCAGGCAGCCCGCCAGACGGGCGGAGCTGGGATGGGAGCGGCGGATATCGCCGCCGATGAGCCCGATGCGGCGGTGGCCTTTGGCATAGAGATAGTCGATCATCCGGGCCGCCGCGGCGCTGTCGTCCACGCTGACGCTGGACAGGTTTTCGATTTCGGCATTGGCGGCCCTGTTGGTCATGAGCAGGCAGGGCACGCCCAGGTCGTTGAGCTCCGGGGTGATGTTGTTGCTGTCCGACCCCAGAAAGATGACCCCGTAGGGCTTGTGTTCCCGGCAGATCTGCCGGGCGCGGTCCACCTCGTTGTCGTTCTCGTCGATGTAGTAGACCATGCCGCTGTAGCCGGCGGCGGTGCACTCGGTCTGCATCTTTTCCAGGATGGGGGCAAAGAGCATGTTGTGGGTGCCCTTGACGATCATGGCAATGCCCTGGCTGGCCTGCTGTTTCAGGTGTTTGGCGTTGGAATTGGGGCGGAACTTGTATTTGCGGATGACCTCCAGGATGCGGGCGCGGGCCGCCGGGCTGACATTGGGGTTGTTGTTGATCACGCGGGAGACGGTCCCCACCGCGTAACCGGATTCACGGGCAATGTCCTTGATGGTCATGGCATACAGCGTCCTTTCCCGGCGCAGGGGCGCCGGAGTATCTTCAGTCCGATAAAAAGTATATCATCCTTTTACGGCGCCCGCAACCACGCCCTCGATGATGTAGCGCTGGCAGACCAGGTACAGGATGACCACCGGCAGGACGGTGAGCATGATGCAGGCCATCATGGGGCCCATTTCCACCTTGCCGTAGCTGCCCCGGAAATACTGGATGGCCATGGGGATGGTGCGGTATTTCTTGATGTCCAGCACCAGAGTGGGCAGCAGGTAGTCGTTCCACACCCACATGGTCTCCAGAATGGCGGTGGAGATCATGGTGGGCTTCAGGATGGGACAGACCACCCGGAAGAAGATCTGCAGCGGGTTGCAGCCGTCGATCATGGCGGCTTCCTCGATCTCCACCGGCATGGATTTCATGAAGCCGGTGAACATGAACACCGCCAGCCCGGCGCCGAAGCCCAGGTAGATGATGCAGATGTTGTAGGGATTGTTGAGCTTGAGGGTATCGGCGGTTTTGGCCAGGGTGAACATGACCATCTGGAAGGGCACCACCATGCTGAACACGCACAGGTAGTACATGCCGCTGGACAGCTTGCCGTGGACCCGGGTGATGTACCAGGCGCACATGGAGCAGCACAGCAGGATCAGCAGCACCGACGACACCGAGATGAACAGGCTGTACCAGAAGGATTCCAGGAAGTTCATGGAGGTGATGCCGTAGATGTAGTTGGCCAGGCCGGTGAAGGTTTCGGCGGTGGGCAGCTCAAAGATGCGGGTGGTGGTGATGGCCCGTTCGGTCTTGAGGGAGTTGAGCAGGATGAGCACGATGGGATAGACGTAAGCCACGCAGATCAGGGCCAGAATGACCGAGATGACCCCGTTGATGCGGCGGGTCTTCTGGGAGTTTTCCATTACTGCTGCACCTCCTTGGAGCGGGTCAGCCGCAGCTGGACCAGGGCGATGACCACCACCGCCAGGAAGAAGACCACGGCCTTGGCCTGGCCGATGCCCTTCCACTGGGCGCCGCTGCGGGCATAGAAGGTATCGTAGATGTTGTAGGCCAGGCCCTGGGTCAGCTTGGCGGGTTCGCCGCCGGTCAGGGACAGGTTCTGGTCAAAGAGTTTGAAGGAGTTGGTCAGGGTCAGGAAGGTGCAGATGGTGATGCTGGGCATGACCATGGGGATCTTGACCCGGAACAGCACCTGGCGGGCGGTGGCGCCGTCGATGCGGGCGGCCTCGATGAGGTCGGGGGGCACGTTCTGCAGCCCGGCGATGTAGATGATCATCATGTAGCCGATCTGCTGCCAGCACATGAGGATGACCAGGCCCCAGAAGCCGTAGGTGGCGTTGAGCTGGAGCAGGGGTTTACCCAGCAGGGTGAGCAGACCGTTGAGCAGGGTGTTCCAGATATAGCCCAGCACCACGCCGCCGATGAGGTTGGGCATGAAGTAGACGGTGCGGAAGATGTTGGTGCCCCGCACATGCCGGGTGAGCAGCAGCGCCAGCAGGAAGCCCAGCACATTGATGAGCACGGTAGCCACGATGGTGAAGGCGGTGCTGAACCAGAAGGCGTGGATGAAGGTATCATCGGCCCAGAGCTTGATGTAGTTCTGGATGCCCACAAAGGTCACGTTCTTGACGGTGGTGAACTGGCAGAAGGACAGCCCGATGCCCCAGATGAACGGCCAGATAAAGCCGATGATAAAGGCCAGCAGGGTGGGCAGCACAAAGACCGGCCAGTATTTTCTGATGGATTTTTCCATAATGATTTCCCCATAAAGAAGCGGGAAGGGTGGGCGCTGTGTTCGCCCGCCCTTCCCGCAAGGTTACGCGTATGCCGTCCAGGACGGTGGTATCAGCCCGCGTTCAGCGCGGCCTCGGTGGCCCAGCCGTCCACAAAGGCGGTGACCACATCGTCCCAGGTGCCGGTGCCGGCCGCGTAGGCGGTCAGAGCGGAGCCCAGGTTGTTCTTCCAGTTTTCGGAAGGCATGGTGGTGAAGTTCCAGGACACGGGCACCTTGCCCTCGGCGGTCATTTCCTGGTCTTCCTTCACGAAGATGTTGGTGGATTCCTGAGCGCCCTTGAAGGGGATGACAAAGCCCATGTCGTCCGCCATGGCCTTGGTGCCTTCCTCCGAGGTAACGCACCAGTAGATGAAGTCCAGGGTGGCCTGGATGTCTTCTTCGGGGGCTTCCTTGTTGACGCACCAGTAGTTCTCCGTGCCGGTGCACAGGCCCTGGTTGGCTTCGTCGCCCACGCCGATGTAGATGGGGATCATGGCCAGGTCGTCGTCGGTGAAGGTGCCGTCCTGGGTCAGGTTGACGTACTCCCAGGAACCGTTCTGATAGAAGACGGCTTCGTTGGCCAGGAACTCGTTGCGGCTGTCGTCGGCGGTCTTGCCGGCCAGCTCGGTGGGAGCGCAGGTGGAGTTGTTGATGTACAGGTCAAAGATGTTCTTGTAGTTGTCCAGGTAGGTGCCCTTGATGGCGTCGGTGGAGGTGATGCCCTCGTCCTTGTACTCAAAGTAGATGGGCAGGTTGGCCAGGTGGGTCTTGTACCGCCAGTCGGAGGAAGAATCCATGCCGGCGGAGGTGAAGGCCGCAAAGCCCAGCTCATCCTGGCGGGCGGTGATGTCCTCAGCCACCTTCTTCAGGTCGTCGAAGCTCTTGATGTCGTCGATGGTGTATCCCGCCTTTTCCAGCAGGGTCTTGTTGGTGATCAGGCCGTAGGATTCGATGACGTAGCCGATGCCCAAAGTGGCGTCCCCGTCCTTCAGGGCGTAGGTGTCGCTGGTCAGCTCCCCGAGGATGGGGGTGCCGGTCAGGTCGTAGCAGTAGTCCTTCCAGTTGGCCAGGCCGATGGGGCCGTTGACCTGGAACAGGGTGGGCGCGTCGCTCTTGGCCATCTCGCTCATCAGGGTGGTCTCGTACTCACCGGATGCGGCGGTGACCACCGTGACCGGCACGCCGGTCTGCTCGGTGTAGACGGCGGCCAGGTCCTGCCACTGCTGGTCCTGTTCCGGCTTGAAGTTCAGGTAATAGACCTTGCCGGAAGCACCGTCGGTGGCGGCGGCGGAAGCGCCGGTATCGCCGGTGGCGGTGGAGGCGGTGCTGTCAGACGAAGAAGCGCCGCATCCGGCCAGCAGGCCGGCGGCCATGGTGCAGGCGATGCCCAGAGAAAGAAGTTTCTTGGCTTTCATGGTGTTGTCCTCCTTGCAAATTTCGTTGGGAAGGGGTTCCGTTGTCCCCCGTCGTTCTGCTTTGTCGGTTGGTAACGTTTCCAACCTCTTTCTGTCCATATCATAGCGCGCATTGTCCAGATTTGCAAGGGAATTTTCCACTTTTTCATGATTTTTGTATGATTTGCCAAGGAGCCGCTTTCCCTTTTGTGCAGTTATTGCGGGAATCCGAGGGATGTTAATTGGAATCGTTTCTTTTCTGTAACTTTTACGTTGCCGCAACAAAAAAGGGCATCCTCTGTCTGAGGATGTCCTTTTGAAGTTCCGGTTGCGGGGGCGTATCACACCAACCCGAAGAGCAGGCCCACCAGACGGACCGCTCCGGCGGCCAGCCAGGCGATGACGCACTGGCCCACCAGCACGGCGGCTGCCCACTTGGTACCCAGTTCCCGCTTGATGGAGGCAATGGCCGCCACGCAGGGGGTGTACAGCAGGCAGAAGGTCAGCAGGCTGGCCGCCGCCAGGGGGGTGATGATCTGGAGCAGCTGGTCGGTGGAGCCGAAGAGCACCGACAGGGTGGAGACCACGCTCTCCTTGGCCATGAAGCCGGAGATGAGGGCTGTGGAGATGCGCCAGTCCCCGAAGCCCAGGGGCGCAAAAAGGGGAGCGATCCAACCGGCCACCACGGCCAGAATGCTCTGCTGGGAGTCGGAAACGATGGCCAGATGGGTGTCAAAGGTCTGCAGGAACCAGATGATGATGGTGGCCACAAAGATCACGGTGAAGGCGCGCTGCAAAAAGTCCTTGGCCTTTTCCCACAGCAGCTGGCCCACGTTCTTGGCGCCGGGCAGGCGGTAGTTGGGCAGTTCCATGACGAAGGGCACCGCCTCCCCGTGGAAGAGGGTCCCCCGCAGCAGCATGGCCACCAGAATGCCCATGGCGATGCCGCCGAAGTAGATGAGGAACATGACCAGACCGCCCTTGCCGGGGAAGAAGGTGGCGGCAAAGAAGCTGTAGATGGGCAGCTTGGCCGAACAGCTCATGTAGGGGGTGAGCAGGATGGTCATCTTGCGGTCCCGCTCCGAAGGCAGGGTGCGGCTGGCCATGACACCGGGCACGGTGCAGCCGAAGCCGATAAGCATGGGCACGATGCTGCGGCCGGAAAGGCCGATCTTGCGCAGCAGCTTGTCCATGACAAAGGCCACCCGGGCCATGTAGCCGCTGTCCTCCAGCAAAGACAGGAAGAAGAACAGGGTAACGATGATGGGCAGGAAGCTGAGCACGCTGCCCACCCCGTTGAAGATGCCGTCAATGACCAGGGAGTGGAGCACCTCGTTGACGTGCAGGGCGGTCATGCCCGCATCCACCGCGTTGGTCAGGGCGGTGATGCCCCAGTCCAGCACGGCGGAGAGCGCCGCGCCGATGACGTTGAAGGTAAGGAAAAAGACCAGGGCCATGATCCCGATGAAGCAGGGAATGGCGGTGTAGCGGCCGGTAAGGACCTTGTCCATCTGTACGCTGCGCAGGTGTTCCTTGCTCTCGTGGGGCTTGACCACCGTGCCGGCGCAGACCTTTTCAATGAAGGTGAACCGCATGTCCGCGATGGCGGCGGCCCGGTCCAGGCCGCGCTCGGTCTCCATCTGGCGGATGATGGATTCCAGCATCTGCTTTTCGTTGTCGCTGAGTTTCAGCTGGTCCAGGATCAGCTGGTCGCCCTCGGCGATCTTGGTGGCGGCGAACCGCAGGGGGATGCCCTCGGCCTCGGCGTGGTCCTCGATGAGGTGCATGATGCTGTGCAGGCAGCGGTGCACCGCACCGCCGTGGTCGTTCACGTCACAGAAGTCCTGGCGGCCGGGGCGTTCCTGGTACTTGGTCACATGCAGGGCATGGGAGACCAGCTCGTCGATGCCCTCGTTCTTGGCGGCGGAGATGGGCACCACCGGGATGCCCAGGGCGGATTCCATCTCGTTCACCCGGATGGACCCGCCGTTCTCCCGCACCTCGTCCATCATGTTCAGGGCCAGCACCATGGGGATGTCCAGTTCCATGAGCTGCATGGTCAGGTAGAGGTTGCGCTCGATGTTGGTGGCGTCCACGATGTTGA
>CAUEKL010000042.1 GCA_959018215.1 uncultured Gemmiger sp. | reverse complement strand
CTGGTGACCGGGGCGGGCCTGGCCCTGGTGTTCGGGGTGCAGGCGGAACCCCAGTTCACCCTGTTGGGGGTGCAGGCGGGGGAATACGCCGCCGTGCGCGCCGAGCGGGCGGTGGCCGAGGCCGCTGCCGCCTCCATCCAGCCGGGGGAGCGGGTGTTCCTCATCCGGCAGGGGGACGAAGGGTTCTACTGGTTTTTGTATAACCAGACCCTGCGGCCCCTGGACCTGGTGTACGGGGAGGGGGGCGCCACCTACGGCGACCCGGCCCTGACCGGCGGGGACACCGACGCCTATTTTGCCCCCTACACGGCGGCGGAATTTTCCGCCATGCTCCAAACCGAGAACATCACCTGGCTGCTGGTGGCAAAAGCCGACGAGGGCTTTGTGACCAGCTACCACACCCTGTTTACCGACGACCTGGCCGCCGCTGAGAGCGGCCCGGCGCTGTACAAGGTCACGGCGGAAGGCTTTGTGCCCGCCGGTACCTTACAAAAGGAGGCGGGCGCATGAAACCGAAAGAAGTGTTTGCCGCCGCCCGCCGCCACCCCTTCCGGGCGCTGTACGCCCTGGGGGTGGTGCTGCTGGTGCTGTCCATGCTGGGCAGCTTTGCGTTGGACGGGGTGCTCTATGCCCTGGGCGTTTACGAACAAAAGACCGTGACCCTGGCCGACACCGACCGGTACACCCTGGTGAACATGGAGGAATCCGCCCCGGGTGTGCTGACCAGTACCACCGGGGACGCCCAGCTGCTGCTGACCCCGGGCACCCTGGTGCGGCGGCTGCGGCTGGTGGCCGCATACACCGGGGACGGCGGGGAGAAGGACCTCTATTATCATCTGCCGGGCATGGGCTACACCCCCCGGCTGCGGGTCTGGCCCACCATCGCCCCGGACGGGGAAAGCTGGACCTACACCCTGCCCCGGGTAGCCGGGCAGAACCTGCGCCTGGACCTGGCGGACACCGCCGGGGTCAGCGTGCAGGTGACGGCCCTGATCCTCAACGAGCGCCCGGCCTGGTTTACCTACTTTGTGCCGGGGGGCTGGCAGCTCTTCTGGCTGGCGGTACTGCCCGGGCTGGCAGGGTGCCTGGTCACCCTGCGGCGGGACGACCGCTGATTACACCCGATACGGGGGAATTGTGTTATGGAACTCTTTTTCAGTCTGGTTTCGCTGGCGGCCCTGGCAGGCTTTGCCCTGGCCCTGGCCCGGCGCACCGCCCTGCCCGCGCCCTTAGCTCCCTTTACGGCCCTGTGCGCCACCATGCTGTGGTTTGCCCTGGCCGGGATGCTGGGGGTGCTGGTGCCCGCCGGGTGGCTGTATTTTGTGCTGGCGGCGGGGGCCTGGGTGCTGGCCTTTGCGCCGGTGGGGCGCAAAACGCCCCTGTCGGCCCTGAACGTCTCCGGCTTCCTCGCCTTCTGGGTGCTGGCGGCGGCGCTGCTGGTCTTTTTTGCCTGGCGGCAGCCCATGTTCTCCACCTGGGACGAGTTTTCCTTCTGGGGCACCGCCGCCAAGATCGTCAAGACCTCCGGGGACCTGTACGTCAACGCCCAGATCGGCTGGGACTGGGTGGGCACCCATCGCCCCGCCCTCATCGTGCTGGGGTATTTCTTCCAGTTCTTCGGCCCCTATGCGGAGTGGCGGGTGCTGGCCGGGTATGATATCCTGCTTCTCGCCCTCTTCACCACCCTGACGGCCACCGCCCCCAGAGGGGCCTGGCGGCAGGCGGTGCCCGCCCTGGGCTTCGGGTTTCTGCTGCCCTTCCTCATCACCCTGTACGGCAATGTCACCCGCACCACCGACCTCTACGCCTCCAGCCTTTCGGACATTCCCCTGGGCCTGACCTTCGGCGGCGCCATGGCGGTGTATTATATGAACAAGCGCCGGGCTCTCTGGCCTTCCGCTCTGGCCCTGGCCGCCCTCTGCCTGGAAAAGGACACCGGCTTCGCCATGGCCCTGGTGGCGGCGGGCATCCTGGCCGTGGATGCGGTGCTCTCCGCTCTGGTCGAGAAGGCCCCCGCCCCCGTCCTGGGCAAGACCGTAGCCAAGGCGGCGGGGCTGTTCCTCACCTGCGGGGTGTCCTTCCTCTCCTGGCAGCTGTATCTTTCTGCCGCCAGCACGGCGGACACCTCCAACGTGGGCGGCACCCAGCAGATGGGCATGGCCCAGATGGTCATTACCGGCTGCAAGGAGCTGCTGGGCATCGGCCGGACCGAAAAGTTTTCCACCATTATGGGCGGCATGGTGCAAAACCTCTGCACCACGACCACCACCATGGTGGGGCCCTTTATCGTGGTGGTGGCCCTGACCGTGGCTCTGGCTGTGGGGGCCGCCCTCTTCACCCGGGAAAAGGCCCTGCGCCGTCAGGCCGGGGTGTTTGCGGTGCTGGGACTGGGAGGCTTTGCGGCCTACTTCTTCTTCATCGGGCTGACCTATGTGTATGTCTTCCGGGACGAGGTCTCCGACGGCCTGGTGGGCTTTGAGCGGTACATGTACCCCTACCTGCTGGGCTGGCTGCTGGCCGCCGGGGCGCTGGTGCTCCGGGCCATGGCGGAGGAACGCCCCGCCGGGCTGGTGCAGACCGGTTTCGCGGTCTTTGTGCTGGGGCTGGCCGGGCTGGTGTGGCTGCGGGTGCCCTTCACCCTCACCGTCTTCGGCTGCGGGGACGCCGCCTACGCCCAGCGCCGCGAGACGCAGGACGTGGCCGAGGAAGTGCAGGCCGTGGTGCCCCAGGACGCCCACATCTTCTTTGTGAGCCAGGGGGACGACGGCAGCCGGTGGTTTTTGTACACCTACGAGCTCTATCCCTGGTACCTGGATTACAGCGGCACCGACAAGATGGGCGGCGGCGGCACCTTTGCCTTGCCGGGGGCGCTGGCGGAGGATACCCTCTACTACCACCCCTACACCACCCAGGCGCTGCATGACTGCATCCTGGACAGCGGCTGCACCTATATTTTCATTGAAAAATCCGACGACCTCTTTGCCGACGGCTACGCAGACCTTTTCAGTGACGGTCTGGCCGGGTGCGGGGACGGGTCGGCGGTGTATGAATACAATTCCGGCACCGACCGGTTTGATTTTGTCTGCAATGTGGGAGGGGCGGCATGAAAGAGAAATTTTCCTGGCTGAACCGCCACAAGATGATCGCTTTGTATCTGCTGGCCCTGGTGGTGTGGGTGGTCTACGCCCTGGGCTGCGCCGGGTGGGACGCCCTGGGCTTTGCCACCGGGCGGCTGCAGCCCGTGACCCTGCCCCTGGCCGACTTAGCGCTGCAGGACATTGTGCAGGACGAGGCGGGCAACTGGGTCACCGCCGGGGGCGACCCCCAGCTGCAGCTGGCCCTGGACCAGCCGGTGCGCAGCGTGACCCTGGTCACCGACGCCCCGGCCTCCGGGTTTGAGGGCTATTACGGCAAGGCCGGGCAGGATGCCAGCCTGCGCCGCCGGGTGTGGGCTTTTGAGACCGATGTGGGCCAGGTGACCCTGGTCTTTCCCATGGGAAGCAGCACCGTGCGCATCGACCCCGCAGGCAGCGAGGGCGTGGTGCTGGGGGACGCCGACACCGCCCTCGTCGTCAACGCGCCGTTGCCCTTGGGGCGGTACTTCCTGCCTTTGGGGGAGCAGGCCCTGGCCCTGGCGGTGCTGCCCGCCCTGCTGGCGGCCCTGTGGGACCTGGGAGCTTTCTGGGCCGCCCGCCTGCGCCGCTGAAATTTCCCTTGCTGTAAGGAGATTGTCCTATGTCCAATCCGCGCGCAACAACCAAACAACGGGCCCTGCCCTACCTGTGTACGGCGGCGGGGATGGTGGTGATCCTGGGCGTGGTCTACGCCCTGTGCGGGTACTGGCCCCTGGGGCCCAACTCGGTGATGACCGGGGACCTGAACAGCCAGTACATCCCCTTCTACGCCCATTTTTATGAGGCCCTGCACAGCGGCACCGGCAGCCTGACCTATGCCGGGGACATGGGGCTGGGGGGCGGCAGCTTTGCCCTGTTCGCCTACTACTTTGCCAGCCCCTTCGCCTGGCTGTATCTCCTCTTTGCCCCCGAGACCTACGGCTGGCTCTGCTGTGTGGTCTGGGCGCTGAAGGTGCTGCTGGCCGCTTTGACCTTTGTGTGGTATCTGCGGCAGCACTGGGGGGCCTGCCCTCTGTTCGTGCCCCTGGGCTGGTGTTACGCCCTCATGGGCTACACCGTGGCCTATGCCCAGAACGTGCTGTGGCTGGATTCGGTGATTTTACTGCCCCTGGTGGCCGCCGGGCTGGACGGTCTGCTGGCGGGCAAGCGGGGGCTGGGCTTTGCCCTTGCCCTGGCCGGGGCCATCTTCACCAATTTCTACATGGGGTATATGCTTTGCATTTTCTCCGTATTGTATATTCTTGTCCAGCTGGCGGCCCACCCCCAGACGGGCGGACGCCGCAGAGTGCTTGCCCTGCTGGGCCGGTTTGCGGTGTGCGGCAGTACCGGCGCCGCCCTGGCCGGGGTGGTGCTGGTCCCCGCCGTCACCGAGATTCTGACCGTAAAGAACACGTCCCTGGACCTCACCGGCGGGGTGCAGTTCAACCTGCCGGACCTTTTACAGAAGTTCTTCACCGGCAACTTTGTGTGGGCGGACGTACAGACCGGCCTGCCCCCTGTCTACTGCGGCATGCTGGGGCTGGCGGGGCTGCTGCTCTATCTGGTCAGCCCCCGGCCCTGGCGGGAGAAGGCCGCCTCTCTTTCGTTGGGAGCCCTGCTGGTGCTGAGCATGTGGTGGCGGCCGCTGGACCTTGTATGGCACGGTTTTGCCGCCCCCAACTGGTTCCCCTACCGGGAAAGTTTCCTGCTGGTGTTCTGGCTGCTGACCCTGGGGGCCGGGGCGCTGGTGGCCCCGCTCACACGCCGCCGGGTGTTCGCTGCGGGCGGGCTGGCCCTGGTGGCGGCGGCGGTGGTGTTCCTGACCCGGGCCGAGACCTACGGCCGGCGCCGGTGGGCCCTGGCCTGTGTGCTGCTGCTGGCGGCGCTGGGCCTTGCCTGGCTGTGGAGCCGCAGCAAAGGCAGACGGCGGCAGCTGGCTGCGGGTGCCCTGGCGGTGCTGGCAGCCGGGGAGCTGGCCCTGAACGCCGCCTGGGCCCTGCGGCAGTTTGAGGTCTACCCGGTGGCGGACTACGAAACCTTTGTTTCCGACGGCCACGCCACCGTGCAGGCGGCAGAGTGGGATAACCCGGATCATCTGCGCCTGGAAAAGACCTTCTTCCGCACCCTCAACGACCCCATGCTGCTGGGGTTTGAGGGGCTGACCCACTTCAGCAGCGTGCAGGACGGCACCGGCACCATGCTGCTCATGGCCCTGGGCTACTGCAACTATGGGGCCAGCTACGGTTACCTGGGGGGCAGCACCGCCGCGGCGGACAGCCTGCTCTCCATCGGGTATTTCCTGGACCGGGACGGCGGACGGGTGCCCACCCACTTTGAACCGTCCGGCCTGGATACCCCCTGGCAGGTGTACAAAAATCCCAACGCCCTGCCCCGGGCCCTGTGGAGCCCGGGCACCGCCGGGGATTTTGATCTGACCGGCGTATCCGACCCCTTCACCGCCGCCGAGACCCTCTATTCTGCCCTGCTGGGGCAGCAAACCACCCTGTTCACCCGGCAGGAGGGCGGTGAAGGGGACCGGTACACCGTCACAGCCGACAGGGACGGCATCCTCTACGCCGTCTTTACCGGCACGGCGGCGGATGTGCCCCTGACGGTGGACGGGGCCGATGCGGGCACCGTCTTCAGCCTGGAGCGGTCCTCCGGGGCGGTCATCGACCTGGGCCGGGTGAAGGCCGGGCAGACGGTGACCCTGACCCTGGGCGCGGCGGCGGACACCGCCCTCTTTGCCGTGCTGGACGAGGAAGCCCTGGCCCGGGCCTGTACCGCGCTGACCGACGCCGCCCCCGCCGTGACCCAATGGCGGGACGGATGTGTGCTCCTTGACAGCAACCGCACCGACGACGGGTTGATCCTTCTGAGCCTGCCCTATGACGAAAACTGGACCGCCGCCCTGGACGGCCAGCCGGTGGAGGTACAGGCCGCCGGGTATCTGCTGGGGGTAGAAGTTCCCGCAGGGGCTCACCTCCTGACCCTGACCTACACCCAGCCGGGAGCCGGAGCCGGACTGGCCCTGAGCATCCTGGGTCTGGTGCTGACGCTGGGGCTGGCCTTCCGACGGCGGGGGCCCGGCCCTGCCGCCAAATGAACCCGACAACACAAAAGGACCGCTGTTGCCCTTGCAGCAGCGGTCCTTTTTCGTATTTATACACAAAGCCTTATGCTTCCCGGGCCGAGATCCGGTCCAGCACGGCCTGGGCCCGGGCCAGCATCTGCCGGCTGTCCGCCGTTTCCGCCCCGGGCAGGATGACCTCCACCCGGTTGCCCTCGCTTTCGGCGTAGACATGGGATTCCTCTTCGGCCACCGGCTCGAACCATTGCAGGGTCCAGGTCAGGCCGGTGGTGCTGGTGTAAGAGGCGGTCCGGGGCTCCTCCTCAAAGAAGAAGGGGTCATACCACAGGATCACATAGGGTTCGGTGGGCTCCTCCCCCACCCACAGGGGCTGCCCGCAGAACGCCCCGTCCTGGCGCAGGTCGAGATTGTCCCCCAGGGCCACCGTCTGCCCCACCTCCTGGCGGGCAATCGGCTCCACCGTCAGGGAGTCCACAAAGGCCCGGAAGCCGGACAGTTCCCAGCGGGGGGTCTGCCAGCTCCAGCCCAGAAACCGGTGCCAGTCGCTCATGGCGTCCACCTTCAGGTCATCCCCCACCGTCAGGGGGCAGATCTCAAACATGTCGGCATTGCTGCCCAGGTAAAAGTTTTCGGTGCGGCCGGTTTCCAGATTTTTTGCATCGATCCAGGCGCCCAGGCTGTTGGTCATCACCCATTGCAGGTTCCAGCCCGGGGCCTGTACCCGCCAGCCCCGGCCCTTGTCGTCCACCACCGTCACACCGCTTTCGGCGGTGCAGTGGTTTTCGGGGATGATGCTGCCCTCGTGGTCGCTGAGCTTTACATAGGCAAAGCCCGGCAGGTCGGTGCGGGTCAGGCGGGGAGCCTGCCGGAACGTCCGGGTTCCCGCCCAAAGCCCCAGAACCACCAGAACGGCCAGCAGAGCCAGGGCAAGAATCACCCGGACTGCCGGGTGGGGGTTGGTCTTACGGTTCTTTTCCATCTGTATTCTTTCCTTCCGCCGGGGACAGCGCCGGACGCTGTATCCCTCTGCAGGTTAAAGTATAGCACGCCCCGGAGCCCGGGTCAAAGAAGGGAGAGACGAGCCGTTATCCGGTATATCATTCATACGTCCGCCTTTTTCTCTCCCCCTAAAAAGGTACTTCCTCCATCTGTGATTTAATAGAAGTATACTGGATTTTCCCCCGGGTTTCCGGGCCCGGAACCGGAAAAGCAGGATGCACCGTGCAGGAAGGAGATTTGATCCATGAAAAGTATTTCTATCCGCACCCCCCGTGCCATTGATGAGCTGCCCTATCTTGTGGCCGGATACATCAAGGACCAGGAGTTTGTGGCCGTGCAGTCGGAGCCCCCGGCCTTCCTGCAGCAGGACCCCCAATTTTTTCTGGGTGCCCAGATTCTTCAGATGCTGCCGGAGGACGCCATCATCCAGCTGGATGATTTTGAGCAGGGCATCATTCCCAACCAGCTGCGGGTGCGGCTGATCTATCGCCGGGAAAGCGAGAACTTCCGCCGGCTTCATACCCTTTCCCGCGAACGCCCCAGCTCCTATGAATGGATGGCGCTGGAGCCGGGGATTCTGCCGGGCAACGCCTCCCGCAATGACTGGATCAGGCGGGCAAAGTTCATGAACGACAGCTTTTTGAGCTTTGCCCCCACCGTGGAAGCAGTTGACCTGCCGGACCTCCCGCTTCCCCCCACGCCGGAACCGGTGACGGCCTCCTGCCCTGCCCCCGACAGGGAAAGGGGCGGCCCTTCCGGAAAAGAGACCGGCTGCCCCTCCCCCCAGGAGGAGAAAGGCCGTTCGTCCTCCCGGGAATCCGCCGAGGAGAAGGCAAAGCTCGCCTTTCGCCTGTATCTGTCCGACCACGGAGAGTGTGCCCTGACCGGGGCGCACACCGGCGCCATCGGCGCTCCGCCGGTGCCCGATACCTCTATTGAGCTGATGAGATGCATCTTTGAGGAAAATTACCGCTATTACAGCGACCCTGTTTCCCGGGAGCTGGAGCAGCTTCTGAACAGCAGCCATCTGGGCCCGCGGGCCCAGACCCGGGCAGCGTTGCTGCTGCGGCACGGGTTCCGCCGCCGGGCCCCCGACTCCGTTGCCTTTGACCACACGCCCCTCACCGGCCAGCCTCTCATCGGCCGCACCCAGGCCCAGCAGGCCCTGGACCAGATCCTGAGCCGCATCGAGCAGACCCGTCAGCCCCAGTCGGTGCTCCTGCATGCCCCCGCAGGGCATGGGGCCGGCTGTCTGATCCGCCGTCTGGCCCGGGCAGCGGGCAGCCGCACCGTCGTTTGGGTAGACGCCGGAGAGACCGGAATTTCTCTCGTCGGGACCTCCCCCATCTACGACCAGGCCACCGAAGGGAACTTCCTGCATGAGGCATTCTGGGCCGATATCATCGTGGTGCGCAATTTCAATTCCGCCTGGTACAGCCGTACCAGCGACAAGGATTCCGCCTATCCCGCCCTGACCGGCCTGATCAGCCGTCATGTCTGGACAGACAAATTCCTGGGGGTGGAACTGCCCGTGTCCGCCTGCCTCATCCTGGTGCTCACCCAGGAGTACCCCCAGGACATGGAGCGTTCCTGCAGCGGCCTGTTCAACTACACCATCGACCTGTCCGCCGACTATACCCTGGAGGAAAAGTGTCAGATCCTGCAGGAGCGCGCCGCCAAGCACGGCCTGACCATGACCGGCTCCGACGCCCGGACGGTGGTGCTGGAATATGCCCCCCTCTCCCTGCCCAAGGCGGCGCACCTGGTGGACCGCCTTACCACCCGGATGCGGGAAACCTTCGACCCGGCGCAGGTCCGGCAGATTCTGGGGGACCCTGTCCTGAGTCCCGAGGAAAAGCTGGCCGGGCGGTACGGGCATTGCCGGGAGTCCATGCGCCCCGCCGCCCGGGACCTGGCCGAAGAGCAGATGGGAATTCTGTGCAACAGCACCGATTTCCAGGCCCGGGACCACGCCCGGAGGGTTCTGGGCGGCATCCTGGACTGCCTGCCGGTACCGGAACAGACCCGGCCCGACCGCCGGCAGATCCGCGCCGCCCTGGACCGCGACCTCATCGGAATGGAACGGGTCAAGGACGCGGTGAGCACCTGGGCCGCTTCCTGCCGGGGGCAGCGCCGCGGCCTGCTGCTGGTGGGCCCGCCGGGGGTGGCCAAGACCGCCGTGAGCAGCGCCCTGAGCCGGGCGCTGGGTTTTGGGGACCACCTTGTGCGGCTGGACATGTCCCACCTGACCAAAGGGCAGCTGTGCGGCACCGGCAGGGCCTACGGCTCCGTTCCGGGGCTGCTGGCGGAATACACCCAGCGGTACAAGGGCCGCCAGATTCCCTTTTTGTTTGACGAACTGGACAAGGCTTCCACGGACGTTTTGTACACCCTGCTGGAACTGCTGGATTCCGGCCTGTTTTCGGACAACGCCTACGGCCTCCTTGACCAGAGCCACCGGCCCCTGCTCTTTACGGCCAACGAGCTGGGGTCCATCCCCCGCCCGCTGCTGGACCGGCTGATGGTGGTTCCTGTGGCCCCTTATACGCTGAAGCAGAAGATCGCCCTGATGGCTTTTCTGTGGCAGCGCCGCTGCCCCGGGGCCGAGCCTCTGTCCCGGGAGCTGTGCGAAACGCTGGTCCGCTGGTGGGGCATCACCGGCGGTGCCCGTGATTTGCAGCAGATCACCGAAAAACTGTCTGCCGCCTATGAAAAGGGCAGCTGGGACCCCGAGGAGAAGGATTTCGACAGCCTGCGCACCATCCTGGGCAAGGAAGCCTTCTGCCCGCCCCCGCTCAGCACCCTGCCCGGTATGAGCTATGCCCTGGCGGTGACCAACGACGGTTCCGGCATCCTGACCCCCGTTCAGGCGGTGGCCTGTGACGCCGAAGAAAATTTTGGTCTGGGCTCCAACGCCTCCATGACCGATTCCGCCAGTCTGGCCCGGTTCCTGGCCAGACGCCTGGCCGGCAAGAACGCCCGCCCCGCCGCGCTGGCCATGGATGCAGCCCCCGGGGAGCGCAGCGGGCCCAGCGCGGGGTTGTCCGAGTTCGTGGCGCTGTACGCCCTCTTCCAGGGATACACCCTGCCCGGGGTAGCTGCCTCGGGCGAGCTCCTGGCCCAGGGACAAGTGCGGCCTGTGGGTGGTTTGCGCAGCAAAATTGACGCCGCTGTTCGCGGCAGCGCCTTTGTCCGCTACCTGATACTCCCAGAGGGCAACCGGGCGGACGCCGACGCCGACCAGCGCCGGGACCTGGAGGAAGCGGGCGTGCAGCTGTGCTTTGTGAGCCATGTGGGCGAGGCCGCCCATCTGCTGAACCAGATCGCCGCCCGGCCCGCCGTCAGCCGTTGACCCGAACCAAAAACCGCAGGACCCGACCGCCGGAAACCGGCAGCCGGGTCCTGTTTTATTGCAGCATATACCGTTTCAGGTCCTGGCGGTGGGTCACCCCCAGCTTTTCCATGGCTCTGGAGAGATACCGCTTCACCGTGTTGGCCGAAAGATTCAGGTGGGCGGCAATTTCCGGGTTGGTCCAGCCCCGGGCGGCCAGCATGGCCATGGTGAACTCGGTGGTGGTCAGGTTGTCCGCCACCGTATCCCCGGTGTCCGGGTTGTGCACCTTCCGCCACCCGGCGGAAAATCGGTAGGTGATCTCGATGATGCGGCGGAAATCCTCCGGCCAGCCCGGCTTGATCACCGCTTCCAGCATACCGCCCAGCAGGCCGTGGTGCTCCCCGAAAGCCTCGATGAGATCATCCGGCCGGGCCTTGTCCCAGGCGGCCAGCAGGTGCGCCTGGGCGGAATCGGAGCGGCGCAGGCTCATGTAATCCATCACCGCCACCAGGTGGAGATAGATGGCCGGGATGGGATATTCCTCGGCGCCCATGGCCAGGGTGGCTTCCACCACACCGGCGCTTTTTTCATACTCTTCCTGCAAATACAGGTAGTGGGCCTGCACATACAGGGCAAAGGCCCGCAGCCCCGGCGGCAGCAGAGGCAGGAACCGGCGGGCGGGGGGCATTCCGTCCGGCAGGGGCAGATGCAGCAGCACCGACGCCGTGGCCGCCACGAACAGGGCTGCCGCCCCGCGCTGGGGGTCCCGGTCAGCGGTCAGGGTGCGCTGTACCTCCCCCAGGGCGCAGCGCACCTGCTGGATGCGCCCCACAGACAGGTTGGCGTAGGCATACAGCAGATTGGCCGAAAGCCGGGTTTCCCGGCTGCGGGCATGGAGATACCGCTCCGCCGCCCGGGCGGCGGCTTCCGCCTGCCCGCTGAAATACAGGTATTCCGCCGTGGCAATGTCCCGGTTGGGACCTTCCGGCATGGCGTCCAGCACTGCCCGGCACCGTCCCGGGGCAAAGGCGGTGTTCATCAGGGGCAGCAAAGCGGCCCGGCCATCGGGCTTTCCGGTCCGGGGAACCGGGGTGCGCCCGGGGGCCGCGGTGCGTCCGTCCGCCGGTTTGGGGGCGCTGCCGGGAATCTGCCAGGCGTTGCCGAATTTCCGGGCGCCGGGGATGCGGCCCTGGGTACAGTATTTCTGCACCCGCCGCTCCGAAATGTTCCAGGCCTGGGCCGCCTGGCGCACAGTGATGTAATTCATGGTTGCTCCTCCTTGCCGGGACGGGTTCTGTGTGCCCCGCCTTGCGTGCCCCCGGGGCGGCCCCGGCGACCATGCCCGATGGCGGTGTCCGGTTACCGGGACCCGGCGGCCAGGGCAGCTTCCAGGCCGGCCATCAGCGGCCCGGTCTGCTCGGCCAGCACCCAGGCCTCCACGCCCTGCTGCCCGAACCGGTCCAGAAAGTCCAGCACCGCCGCCAGCTCGGCCCCGTCCTCGGGCAGGGCCGGCGCATCGGTCAGGTCCAGGCAGAGGATCTCACAGGGCAGGCCTTCCGCCTCCATCTCCGGGAAAAGGGTCACGAACCGCCCCCGGCGCATCTGCGCCCGGTCCAGCCGGACCACCGTCTGACCGAAGCTGTCCCCGCAGCGCTCCTCCTGGGCCGCCACAAAGGCCCGGGCCCCGCCGGCGTCCAGCTGCACCGCCCCTACCGGGAGATCCAGCGCCCCGGTGCCGGGAACCGCCCCGGCCAGGGCATCCGCGCACCGCCGGACAAAGTCTTCCATCTTTTCGCCCGGCGCCATCCGAAATACCGGAATACGGATGCCGGACCGGTCTTTGCTCTCCATCCTGTGTCCTCCCTCCCAGGTTTTTCTGGTTCCATAGTACACGATTCTGCGGCCGGTTGCAAACGGTTTGGCTCTCTCCCTGATAAGAAAGGGGCCGGATTTTTCTGCTACAATAAAAGCATAGCCGGAATTGCCCGGCATTTGGTCCACAGGAGGTGTCTGTATGTTCTATATTACCGGTGATACCCACGGCAACTTTTTCCCGCTGTATGACAAGCTGGAAGCCATGCCCCTGCCCGCCGGCGGCGGCTGCATCATTCTGGGGGACGCGGGGTTCAACTACCACGGCGGGGAGGAAGACCGCTGGAACAAGCAGCTCATGAATTCCCTGGGGGTGACCCTGTTTTGCATCCACGGCAACCACGAACAGCGCCCGGCTTCCACCGGCCTGTATGAACTGCAGCCCCGGTTCGGCGGGATGGCCTGGGTGGAGCCGGAATTCCCCAACCTGGTCTTTGCCCGGGACGGGGAAGTCTACGACCTGGACCACAGATCGGTGCTGGTCATCGGCGGGGCATACAGTGTGGACAAGCACTACCGCCTGATTCACGGCTATCCCTGGTGGGCGGACGAACAGCCCGACGAGGCTACCCGGCAGCGGGTGGAAGCCGCCCTGGCGGAGCGGGACTGGCGGGTGGACTTCATCCTGTCCCACACCTGCCCGGCCCGGTATATTCCCACCGAAGCCCTGCTCCCCGGTCTGAACCAGAGCCGCGTCGACCGCTCCACCGAAACCTGGCTGGACACCATCGAAGCCCGCACCCTCTACCGCCGCTGGTACTGCGGCCACTGGCACATCAACAAGCGGGTGGACCGGATGTATTTTCTCTACCATGATGTGCGCCCCTTGGGGTGATGGGCGCCGGTCTGCTCCGCCCTGCAACCGAAGAAAGCCCTGAACCAAGCCAGAGGGCGGGAACCTTCGTTCCCGCCCTCTGGCTGTTTTTGTCTGGCTGTACGGCCGGCGTCATTCCCCCCCCAGGCTTCCGAAAGCCTGCTCCAGATCGGCAAGGATGTCGTCGAAGTGCTCGGTGCCGACGGAA
>CAUEKL010000041.1 GCA_959018215.1 uncultured Gemmiger sp. | reverse complement strand
GCCCAGAAGGAGTCGTTGGTGGGGGCCACATGGCGGATGCCGTCGGGGGAGGTGAACTCTACCACATAGCAGTATCCCCCGCCCCGCTTGCGGCGGGAGGAGCCCACCCGGCGGCATTCCAGCACCCGGGCGGGCAGGCACATGCCCCCGCGGACCACCCGGTATTTTTCCCACAGGCAGGCGGCGCCCAGCACAATGAACACCGCACCCAGCACACAATAGATCAGATTCAGCACAGTCATAGCAGGCACCTCCCGCTCAGTTCAGGGCAAAGCTGCCTTCCAGCGCCAGATACTGGTCGAACAGCAGACGGCTCACTCGGCCGCCGTACAAAAAGGCCGGATGGTCGTTGACTTCCAGCTTGTTGGCAAAGTCTTTGCACATGAGCACCACCACATAGTCGCCGTAGGGGGTGTGCACAAGCCCGCCGTCGTTGCGGCAGGCGTCCATGCTGCCGCTCTTGCTGGCGGTGTAGATCAGGTCCGGATCGGCGCCGGATTCCTCGGCATCGGTGTAGTAGGGGGGCAGATTGCCGGCCAGCATGGTGTTGTAGTGCTGCTGGCGCAGGATGGTGCGCATGGCATCACTGGCGGCAGGGCTGACCAGCTGCCCCTTGGCCAACAGGGCAAAGAAATGCCCCATATCCCGGGGAGTGATGGTGCCCAGGGGCTCGCCCCAGTTGTCCGAGGCCAGGCGGCGGTGGAGGGTGGTGGCACTGCAGCCGATGGACCGGATGAAGGCGTTGATGGTGTCCAGGCCCAGGTAGTCGATGAGCATGTTGGTGGCGATGTTGTCGCTGCAGATGATCATGAGGGTGGCCACATCGGCGGCCCGCAGCTGCGCCCCGGGGCCTAAGGACCGGATCATGCCGGAGCCGTCCACAAAGTGCTTGTCCTCATAGGTCAGCACCTCGTCCAACCGGGCCTTGCCCTGTTCCGCCTGGTCGTACAGGCAGCCCAGCACAAAGATCTTGATGGTGGAGGCGGATTCAAAGGGTTCGTCGGCGCCGCGCTCCACCACATGACCGCGCAGGTCGTCGGCGTAGACGCACATAGTGGCGTCCAGGCCGCAGAGTTCGGCATCGATGCGTTTTTCCAGAGTCAGGGAAGGATGAGGCATGGGGTTCTCCTTTTCAGTATGGGTCAGAGGGTTTCGGCAAAGAAGCGGGCGGCGTTGTTCCAGAAGATCTTTTCCACCTGGGTCTCGGTGAGGCCGGCTTTGCACAGTCCTTCGGCCAGGCGGGGCATGTCCTGGGCACCGGCGATCTCCAGGTCACCGCCGATGCCGTCGAAGTCACTGCCCAGGGCCAGGCAGTCCTCCCCCGCCAGATTCATGATGTACTTTGCGTGGCGGGCCATGTCGGTGACCCGGCTCTTCAGGTGATGGCGTTCCGGGCTGTCGTCCAGGAAGGCCGGGCAGAAGTTCAGCCCGATGAGGCAGCCCTTCTCCCCCATGGCCTTCAGCAGGTCGTCGGGCAGGTTGCGCACATGGGGGCAGCAGGCCCGGGCGTTGGAGTGGCTGGCCACAAAAGGCCGGGTGCTGGATTGCAGCACATCCCGGATGCCCGCGTCGGACAGGTGAGCCACGTCCACCAGCATGTGCAGCCGTTCCATCTCCTGCACGAACTCTACGCCCCGGTGGGTCAGGCCGCCGGTGGTGTTGGGGGCCACCGGCCAGCTGTCCTCATTATAATCAGGGCCCACGTTGGGCTCGGCCAGCTCGTTCTTGTGGTTCCAGGTCAGGGTCATCATCCGCACACCCAGGCGGTAGAAGTCCCGCAGGATGGCCGGGTCCCCATGGCAGGTGCCGCCCTCCTCCACCGTGAGCATGGCACCGATGCGGTTTTCTTGGGCCAGGTTCTGTACGTCCTCCCCGGTGCGCACCCAGACCAGGTCATCGGGGTATTGGGCCAGCAGGGTGTGGAAGATATCCATTTCCTGCAAGGCGGTGTGCATGGGGTCCTCGGGCGCGCCCAGGTCCACAAAGCAGGCAAAGCACTGCAGCCCGTAGCCGGACTGTTTGAGCCGCTGCAGGTCGATCATCAGGTCGTTGTGTTCAAAGCTCTTGGGGGCGCCGTTCTGTTGGGCATGGCGCAGTTCGGACAGGGTATCGCAGTGCAGGTCCCAGACTTTCACGGCTTACACCTCCTCAAACCCCGGCACAGCGGTGATGCCGATGCCCGGGGTCTCGTTCATGACAATGCGGGCGCCCTCGTACAACGGGCCGCCCGTATAAGGGTCCTGGCTGCACAGGCTGGGGCCGTCCAGGTCCACACAGGTGATGACCGACCGGGCCGCCGCCAGATGAGCCGCCGCCGACACCGCCAGCTTGCTTTCCAGCATGCAGCCCATCATGCACTGCACACCGTAGATCTCCGCCGCGGCACAGATCTTCTGGGCCTGCCAGATGCCGCCGGTCTTCATCAGTTTGATGTTGATCATGTCGGCGGCATGGCGCTGCAATACGTTCAGCGCATCCGCCGGGGAGAAGACGCACTCGTCCGCCAGGATGGGGGTGGCCACCCGGCTGGTGATGTATTCCAGGCCGTCGATATCATGGGCGGGCACCGGCTGCTCCACCAGTTCCGGGTTCACCCCGGCATCCTCCAGGGCGGTGATGATCCGCACCGCCTGCTTGGCGGTCCAGCCCTGGTTGGCGTCCACCCGCAGGGCCACGTCGGGACCCACGGCCTCCCGGATGGCTTTCAGCCGGGGGATGTCGGCCAGACCTTCCTTGCCCACCTTGACCTTGAGCACCCGGAAGCCCTCGGCCACCGCAGACCTGGCATCCGCCACCATTTCCGGCACCGGATTCACCGAGATGGTCAGGTCGGTTTCCAGGGTATTGCGGGCGCCGCCCAGCACCTTGTACAAAGGTTTGCCGCAGCTTTTGGCAAAAAGGTCATAGATGGCCATGTCCACGGCGGCCTTGGCGCTGGTGTTGTGCACCATGCAGTGCTCCAGTCTGGTCATGACCGTGTCCAGGTCCTCCACCTCCATGCCGGTCAGGGCCGGGGCGATGAATTCCTCCACCGCGGTGTGCAGGGAGCCCAGGGTCTCGCCGGTGATGACGGCGGTGGGCGGCGCTTCGCCGTAGCCCACGGCGCCGGTATCGGTCTCTACCCGGACCAGAAGATCATGGACGCTGTCCACCGTGCGCAGGGCCGTCTTGAAGGGGGTGCGCAGAGGGATCTGACATTCAGTGGTGGTGATTTTGGTGATTTTCATAAGGATGCACCTGCTTTTTATGGTAAAATGACGGGCCGGAATCAGCCCAACAGATCGGCAAATTCGGAGAGAGCGTGGCAGACGGTGCCGTCGTATCCCACCATGGGTACGGCGGCGGCCAGGGCATTGAGCACCGATTCCTCGGCGGCTTCCGCAGCAGCCAGGAAGAGGGGGTCCATCTTGTCCTCATTGAAAACGGCACGGGTGGCGATCTCGGCGCTGTCCCCCCGGTGGATGTCGTGGGCGGTGGTGAAGCCGATGGTGATATCCCCGCTGCCGTGGCCCCAGTAGCTGCCCACCCGGGCCAGACCGGCGGCACACCGGCGGCAGACCCGGCCCAGCTGACGGCTGGACAAAGGCAGATCGGTGGCCAGTACCAGAATACAGCTGCCCTTGTCCTCCGGGCGGGGTTCGCCCTGGATGCGGCGGCGGATCTCCTCCCCCACATGGCGGCCCAGGATGGTCAGCTCCAAAAGCTGGCCATGGTTGCACAAGGCCAGCACCCCGATGTGGAACTCCCGCCCGGCCACCGTGACCAACCGGCTGGCGGACCCGATGCCGCCCTTGAGCTCATGGCAGATCATGCCGGTGCCGGCACCCACACACCCTTGGGCAAAATCAGCCCCCGCGGTCTCGATGGCGTGATAGACTTCCCGCCGGCCGATGACCCGGTCGGTGATATCGCTGAGGGTACCGTCGTTGCATTCTCCCACCACCGGGTTGAAGCTGCGCAGCTTGTCCCCTCTGGCGGCGCAGGCGTCGGCGGTATACTGCACCAGGGCATCATACACCAGGCCCACGTTCAGGGTGTTGGTCAGGGCGATGGGGCTTTCCAGCTGGCCCAGTTCCTGAATCTGGACCAGGCCCGCCGTCTTGCCGAAGCCGTTGATCACATGGGCGGCGGCGGTGCAGCGGTGGGCGTATACGTCCTCCCGGGGGAGGATGACGGTAACGCCGGTGTGGTGGTTACCGGTGCTGACGGTGGTATGGCCCACCAGGACCCCGGGCACATCGGTGATGGCGTTGCGGGGACCGGCGGGCAGATGCCCGGGAACCAGGCCGTAGTCACGGATGGTGGGCATGGATGCACTTCCTTTCCAAAAGGGGATATGATACAATACAGACACTGTAAAAGAAACCATCACAAGTCCCGGCCCCGCCGGGCGGGGAGGAACCCATGACCGAAATTTTGCTGAATGTGCCCCAGGTTTTGCAGAACCCGGAACTGCCCAACGGGTGCGAGATCACCAGCTGCTGCGAGGTGCTGCGCTATCTGGGCTTTGACGCCGACAAGTGCGACCTGGCCGACCACTACCTGCCCCGCAGTGAGCGCTGGTACGGGGCCGACCCGGACGAGGTGTACATGGGGGACCCCCACAAGGATGACGGCACCCCCGAGGAGGGCTATTACTGCTTTGCAGGGCCCATTGTGCAGGCGGCCAACACCTATCTGGCCCGCCACGGCGGCGGATACACCGCCCGCGATCTGACCGGGGCGGAGGAAGCCGACCTGGTGGCCCAGCTGACAAAGGGGCGGCCGGTGATCTTCTGGGCGTCGCTGCATTTTGACGACATCGGCTTTGCCGACGTGGAACCCTATCCCCTGGCAAAAGGCGGGGTCCACCGGGTGTTCCACACCCTGCACTGCATGGTGCTGTGCGGGGTGAACGACAGCCACTTCACAGTGGCCGACCCGCTGGACTTCAACCGAACCGTGCCCCGGGACCGCTTCATGCGGGTATACCGCCAGCTGGGAAGCCGGGCGGTGGTGTTTGTCAAAGAGGGGGACACCCTGTAAAAAGAAAACACGATATAATCATACCCCGCCCGCCGTAAAACTGCAAGGTTTTTACGGTGGACGGGGTATGGTTGTTTTATAAGGATGTTACAGGGGCAGGAACTGCAGCACGATGCCGCACAGAGAACCGCCGCCCCACAGGATGCCGGTCATGAAGAGGTTCTGCTTCCAGCTGGGGTTGACCCGCCAGAGCACAGCCAGGCCGATGCCCGCCCCGGCGCAGAGCCCGGCAAACAGGCTGCCGAAGCTGATGGCCCCCTGGGCGTAGAGCTGAGCCAGCAGAACGCTGGCGGCGCAGTTGGGCACCAGGCCCACCAGCGCAGCGGCCATGGGCTGGAAGATGCCCATGCCGGTGAGGAAGGCGGTGATGGTGTCCTCGCCGATGAGTTCAAAGGCGAAACCGATGAGGAAGCTGAACAGCAGGATGAAGAGGAAGATCTCCACCGTGTGGCGCAAGGCGGCCAGCAGGACACCGCTGTGTTCCTCGTGCTCCTCATGGCAGTCGATGTCGTCGGCGTGACCGGCGTAACCGCCGTACAGTCCGGCAGGCAGCACCTTGCGCAGGGGCACATCCAGCAGGAAGCCCCCCGCCACACCGGCCACCACCTTGCCGATGAGAAGCAGGGGCAGGGTGCCCCACAGGCTGGGCTCGGCGGCCAGAAGAGGCACAGCTTCATCGCTGGTGGCCACAAAGACGGCCAGCAGCGCGCCGGGGGTGATGACCCGGCTGGCATACAGGTTGGCGGCCAGGGCCGAGAACCCGCACTGGGGCACGCAGCCCAGCACGGCGCCGGGCACAAAGCCCCAGCGTCCGCCGCCGGCCAGCGCGTTCTCGATGCGCTCGCCGTGGTGGCGTTCCAGCCATTCGATGAGCAGATACGCCAGGAACAGGAAGGGCAGCATCTTGACGCTGTCCTCCAGGGCATGTTCGATGGTGTGCAGAATGATGTGTTCCATTTGTGGTTCCTTTATGATTGCGGGGTAAGATGCGGAAAGAGTGGAAAACGGTGGTGAACGGTGCCGCCGTGACGGCAAAGGGAAGGGCCCGGCCTGCGGGGCACAAAAAGCCAGGGGCGTGGCAAGCGTCCCTGGGAACGGTAAAAGGCAGGTTCAGTCTTCGGCTTCAAACCGGCGCAGCAGCCGCACCGCCGCCCGGACCTTGTCCGCCGGGATACGGGTGCGGAAACGTTCCATGCTGCGGGCAGAGAAGGGCACCGTGTCGGTGAAGGATTCAAACCCCAGGAAGTACTGCAAGTAGGGGCTTTCCCGGATGAGAGCCACGGTCTCCCTGTCGGACACACCGCAGGCGGCCCGGACGATCAGGCAGCCGTAAGCCACCCGGGCGGGAACCGCCACCTTGCCCACATGACCGAAATAATGGCTGTATTCTTTTTCAAAGGCATCCCAGTCGATGGCATCGGCCAGGCGGACCCAGCGGTTGCGCTCGGCCAGTTCCCCGTGGTAGGGCGGCAGATAATCATAAATGCTCATCTGCTGTTCGGTTGTGCGGTACAAGAACCACGCCTCCTTTTCTATCAATACCGTTGCAGCATGGGGAAGATCAGCGCCAGCACGGCCCAGGCCGCCTGGTACAGCACCAGGGCGGGCAGCGGCAGCGCCGCGATGCCGCCGGCCAGCACCATAATGACGGCCAGCACGCAGGACAGCAGCACCGACACCGACAGGATCATGGCGGCTTTGCGCTCGCCTTCGGCGGCACCGGCGGCGGCTTCCAGGCCGCCCACATAACTCACAAAGCTGCCCAGATGCAGCATGTTGCCCTCGCTTTCGGGCAGCCAGGCAATGGCCGGTTCCAGGGCCTTGCGGGCCGTGGCATCCAGCACCCGCACCGTGCCGGTGGGCAGGGTGTAGGCGGCTTCCAGCAGGGCTTCGTCACAGTTGAAGTCGTCGCAGTCCACAATCAGGGACATGCCGCTGCGGCGCAGACCGTCCAGCACGGCGGCGGTATCGGACTCCGCCTGGTAGACCACCTGGAACATGCTGTACAGCTTGCCGGACACAGCCAGATAGATGACCCGGCGCTGGTTGACGGTGTGGCGCTTTTCATATTCCAGGCTGGGCACCGCCACGTCGAACTTTTCCATCAGGCGGCGGTTGCCGGCCAGCACCCGCTGACCCTTGATCCAGCCCACATAGCCCATACCGTACACCGTTTCAAAGTCGTCTACCTTGTCCAGCAGCTTGCGGTTGTCCCCGATCATGCCCAGGAACACGTCCCGCAAAGTGGGGGCGCCCTGGGCCATCATGGAAGCTGCATAGATAATGGCCAGGTCAATGGTTTCCTTATTCACCGGCTTGATGCCGCAGAGCTTGACGCAGCCCCGGGGGAACAGGTCCTGGGTGGAGACCTGGATAACGTTGATGCGGCCCAGCTGACGGATGTCCCGCCAGCCGGGGATGACCGCGCCCACCTGGGCGGCGCTGCGCTGCATCAGACGGGCAGGCAGAGCGCTGAGCAGGGTCCCTGCCAAAGGCGCACCCAGGCAGAGCACCGCCGCCATGGCCGTGAAGGCCAGACCGGCGTCTTTGCGGTAGAGCAGGGTGAAGAGCAGCGCCACCACCGCCACGCCGCCCACCAGACGGCCCAGCTGCTGCTGGTTCTTGTCCGAGGTGCGGTGGGAACTGCTGGAGGAGAGGAAGTCCTTCATCAGCTGGGTGGGGCGGCTGACCAGCACACTGGGCCGTGGCTGATCCAGACCGCGGGTAACGGCCCGGAGAATGCCCGTATCTTTCAGGCGGTAGGCCACCGCATGGTCCACCTTGGCGCTGACCAGCTGGAAGTTTTCCCGCGTGGTAATGGCGTCCAGCCGCTTGCCCAGCGCATTGAAGCAGAGCACCAGCGCCGCGGGCCCGGCCAGCAGGCAGAGCTTTTCCGGGTTGTACCAGTCCGGCTGGATCAGAAAAACCGCCAACTGTACCACAGACCCCAGCGCCGCCAGGGCGGGCAGAGTGTCGGCGGTGGGGCCCTTGACCAGGCCCTTGAGTCCATCCAGCATGGTATGCCAGTTCAGCGCGCAGCAGAACAGCAGCAGCACCAGCATGGTGGCCAGCAGCGGCGTGGCCCCCGCCTTGGGGTCCAGCGGACCGGGCATGGGCAGACTGCCGCTTGCCGCAATGCCCAGATACAGCATGACCAGCGCCGCGGCGCCGGATACGATGGCCGCGGTGGTCAGCAGCAGGATCTGGTTGTTCAGATCCCGGCGCACTGCCGGGGCGTCCTCCACATGTTCGTATTCCCGGCGGCGGGAGGGGGCGGCCGTTTCCTCTTCAAAGGGTGCTTCCGCCTTTTCTCCATCCGGGGATTCGTCCTCCGCCTTGCCGGTCAGGCGGATGCCCGCCTTGGTGCGATGGGCGGTGGGCTCATCGGTCTCGGAAGTATCGGTGAGGATACCGGCGGCCTGCACAAAGCGCTCTTCGGGCATGTCGCCGCCGTCCTCTTCCTCATTGATGGACTGTTCGATGCCCTTCACAAAGGCACCGGTATCCGGGCGCGGCCGGGGCTGGGCCTCCAGCTGGGCCATGAAGTCCGCCGTGTCCGGGCTGACCTCATGGGTGCCCGCATGAGCCAGGTCCGCCGCAAAATCGGCGGTGTTTTCCTGGGACTGGGTGCGGCCCGCCGCAATATCGGACAGGCGCACCTCGCCGGTCATGGAAGCGGCTTCATCCTGGGAAATTTCCTCAAAGGTGTCCTCCCGGGCAGAAACCGCCGGCCGGGAAGAGGCCGGTGCGGGCTGCTGCGCAGGCTGGGCCTGAACAGGTTCCGCGTCGGCAGGCCGAACGGACTGCGCCGGGACAGACTGAACCCGGGGCGCAGCCTTGGCAGCCCGGGAAGCCAGCTTGGCAGCGGATTCCGACGCCTTTTCCAGGTCTTTCAGGAAGTCCTTGGTATCCTCGGCTTCCTCCCCGTGGTCCAGCGATACATTGAAGGCCGCCGTGGAGGTGGATGTAACATCGGCCGTAGGCGTCATGACCGGTTCGCCCACCGGTTCGCCGCGGTTTTCCTCCACCGGCGGAGTCTCGGGGGTACGGGCCAGCTTCTGGCCGGGGGTGAATTCAATGGTATTGCGCTTTTTTCGGTAGACCGTTCCGGTGGCGCCGGAGGAAGACCCGCCGCGCAGCACCTCCTTGATGCCGTTGAAGGTGACGCTGACCGTATTGCCGCCCAGGCCCGTGTGCCGGGGCGCGGGGGCAGCTCCGCCGTGGTGGGAGTGGTACACCGTCTTTTTGCCCGCAGACGGTTCGGTCCTTGCCGGGGGCTCCGGTTGCTGTACGGGTTCCGGTTCGGCAGCCGGAGCAGGCTGTTCCTCAGCCGGAACGGCGGCTTCCCCGTCGTCCACCTCATCGGCGTCATCCAGGTAGGCTTCTTCCGGCTCCTGATAAAATTCTTCCTCCGGTTCCGGGTCCGGTTCCGGGTCTTCCCGCCGTCCGCCCAGAGAAACGTTGATGGGCACAAACTGGCCGGAATCTTCCGCCCGGCCCAACCCGAACAGGCCGCGCTTGCGGTGGCTGGGTTCCCGCAGCTTGCCGTTGGCATCGGGAACCACGGCGGCGGTCTTGCCGAAGAACTGCTGGAACTGTTCCTTGCCTTCATTCAAAGCATGGGTGCTGGCATGGTCGGCGCCGGGTGCCATCTTGAGAAGGAAGTTTTTGATGACGCTGGTGCCGGTGGTATCACTGAAGGTTCCGGTCTTGTCCTCCGGGGCATCCGGCTGCCGGGCAGGCGGTTGCGTGCGGGTCGGCTGCTGAGCGGTGGCCGGACGGTTCTGCGGCTGACGGGCCGGGGCAGCGGTACGGGCCGCAGGCTGGGCGGTACCGGCAGCCGCTGCAGACGGCTGGGCATCGGAAGGCTGCTGCACAGGGGTCTGCCGGGCAGGCTGTTCCGTGGGGGTACGGGCCGCCGGCCGGGCAGACTGCCCGCCGGAAGGCTGTGTCGGGGCCGGATCGGCAGACTTGGGCCGGGCATTGCGGGGAGACTTCTTTTTCAGCAGTTTCATGCTGGGAAGGTCCCCCAGCAGGTCATCCAGCACAGTGGTGGAAAAACGGTCCTCGGCCACGCCGCCGCTGATTTCCACCTGGGGCAGATCCTCCTTGCCGATGGGTCCCAGCATCTCCTGGGATGCCCCGGGGGTGTCGGTATCAATACCCACACTCTTGAGGATCTCATCCACTTTTCTCTCATTCACACTGTCCCGCACACCATCCCGGGCCTGCTGATGGCTCAGCTCTTTCAGGATCTCTTCCACCGAGTCATTGGTGCGTTTGCTTGGCATATCCTTCTCCCCTTCCCTGCCCGCTGCGCGGGCGGCGGCGCCAAAGTACGGCGATCAGTGCCCGCGGCGGCACTGCATGATATGATACAAAAGGATTCCGGCGGCCACCGATACGTTGTAGCTGTCCACGCCGCAATCCCCTGCGGCCATGTCCAGCGTGACGGCGCCGTCGCACAATTTTTTGGTCAGAGCCGAAGGGCCTTTGCCCTCACTGCCCAGCACCAGCGCCACCGAACCGGTCAGGTCGGTGCGCGCGGGGGATTCGCCCCCCAGATCGGCACAGTAGACAAAAACGCCCCGTTCTTTCAGGGTGCGGATCGCCTGTGCCAGGTTGGCCACCCGAGCCACCGGGATGCGGGCGGCGGCACCCGCGCTGGCCTTCATCACCGTGCCGGTCACGCTTACGCTGCCCCGGCGGGGGATGATGACCCCGTGGGCCCCGCAAAGCAGGGCCGAGCGCAGGATGGCGCCCAGGTTGTGGGGGTCCTCGATGCCGTCGCACAGCACCAGGAAAGGCGGTTCGCCCTTCTCGGCGGCGATGTTCAGCAGGTCCTCCAGCTCCGCATACTGAATGCGGGCGGCCCAGGCCGCAATGCCCTGGTGGTCGGGGGTGCCGCAAAGTTTCTGCAGCTTGCCCGAGGGCACCCGCTTGATGACCGCTCCCGCCTGTTTGCCCAAAGCGGTAAAGTAGGACACGGTGCGCGGATCCAGGCTGTCGGCCAGCAGCAGAGTGTCCACTCCGGTGCCGGCGCGCAGCAGTTCGGTGACAGGATTTTTGCCCCAAATAAGGGTATCGGGGCTTTCGGACGGGTTGGTCCGGTTGTCCGGGCGTTCCGGTTTGTTCATTCTGGTTCCTCCGGCGGGGCGGCGATGCCGCACCCGTGAAATTCTGTGCTGCCGGGGGGCTTACCCCCAACGATAAATATACAGGTTATAGTATACCACAAACCCGGATGCTTTGTCACCTGCAAACCCGCGTCAAAAGTACAGATTTTTTGCTTTTTCGCCCCGGTGTTTCTGCGCTGAACCGCGCTTTATACAAACCGTAATTCCACAGTGTCCGGAGTTCATTGTTGAAAACCCTGTTGAAAGTGTGGAAAACCCGCCCACCATGCGATTTTTCCACCAAACACGGGTCAGTTTTCCACAGCCTGTTGAAAATTTTTCCACATAACAGTTCGGATAAACCGCTCTGTCAAGTTGGCAAACTTCTGATTTTCCTGCCAAATGGCCCAAAATTTCGCACAAAATGCCCAAGGATTTCCAGTGTGATTTTTCCTGCGTTTGCGCGGGGTGAAAAGTTCATACCGGCCTTGTCATGCCCGCACAACCTTTTGACGCCGCCTCATTTTTTGACGTTCCAACGCGGGGTCCATCCTCGTTTTCCGGTGCGGAACACCTGCCCGCATACGGTGGCCACAGCGGCAGAATTTTACTTTTTATCGAGAAAAAGCAGGCTGTGCAAGCGGGGAAAATATTTTTGTTGCTTTTTTGTCAATGTCAGGCTATAATGAATCTATACCCTGGCAACGCATGGGGCGCACTGTCTCATGCGGATTTTTTCCTGCAACGGGAAACATGAAGAATATTGGGAGGTATCTTCACTATGCTGGTAAACGCAACCAATATGCTGTTGAAGGCACGTGACGGTCATTACGCCGTCGGTCAGTTCAACATCAACAACCTGGAGTGGACCAAGAGCATCCTGCTGACTGCGCAGGAGATGAACAGCCCCGTCATCCTCGGTGTTTCCGAGGGTGCCGGCAAGTACATGACCGGTTTCAAGACCGTGGCTGCCATGGTCCGCGCCATGGATGAGAGCCTGGGCATCACCGTTCCCGTGGCCCTGCACCTGGACCACGGCACCTACGAGGGCGCCAAGGCCTGCGTGGCCGCCGGCTTCACCTCCATCATGTTCGACGGCAGCCATTATCCCATCGACGAGAACGTCGCCAAGACCACCGAGCTGGTGGCTCTGGCTCATGACCACGGCCTGTCCATCGAGGCTGAGGTCGGCTCCATCGGCGGCGAGGAAGACGGCGTCATCGGCGCCGGCGAAGTGGCTGATCCCGCTGAGTGCGCCAAGATCGCTGCCCTGGGCATCGATTTCCTGGCTGCCGGCATCGGCAACATCCACGGCAAGTACCCCGCCAACTGGAAGGGCCTGGACTTTGAGGCTCTGGACAAGATCCATCAGGCCACCGACAACATCCCCCTGGTCCTGCACGGCGGCACGGGCATTCCGGCCGACATGATCCGCAAGGCCATCACCCTGGGTGTTTCCAAGATCAACGTCAACACCGAATGCCAGCTGAGCTTTGCCGACGCTACCCGCAAGTACATCGAAGCGGGCAAGGACCTGCAGGGCAAGGGCTTCGACCCCCGCAAGCTGCTGGCTCCCGGCGCCGAGGCCATCAAGGCCACCGTGCGCGAGAAGATCGAGCTGTTCGGCTCTGCCAACAAGGCCTGATTTTTCCTGTACCCAAAATCAATCGGAGCGGGTCCGTCCCAGCGGCGGGTCCGCTCCTTTTTGCTGCCTGTACAAAAAAGCCGGAAGGATCTCACCTTCCGGCTTTTGCTATGTACCTATCTTTTTTTCCCTGGCGTGGGAAACCTCACCGGGAACGGCGGGCGTCGCGGTCTGCTTCGGTCTCCCGCTCAATGTAGATGGGACGACGCTTGACTTCCAGGTAGGTCTTGGCCAGGTATTCGCCCACAATCCCCAGGCAGAACAGCTGCACACCGCTGCACAGCAGCATGATGCAGACCATGCTGGGCCAGCCGGAGGTGGGGTCACCAAAGACCAGTGCCCGCACCACCACGAAAATAATGCCGATGAAGGCTGCCAGGCAGAAAATCACACCGGCGCCCGCCGCAATGACCAGCGGCGCGGTGGAAAAGCCCACGATGCCCTCGATGGAATACTTGAACAGGCCCCAGAAATTCCACTTGGTCTGACCGGCCACACGCTCGATGTTCTCGTAATCAAACCACTTGGTCTTGAACCCCACCCAGCTGAAGATGCCCTTGCTGAACCGGTTGTACTCCGCCATGGAGAGCACCGCATCCACCATCTTGCGGCTCATGAGCCGGTAATCCCGGGCGCCGTCCACGATCTCGGTGTCGCTGAGGCGGTTGATGATCTGGTAGAACTTGCGGGCGAACCAACTGCGCACCGGCGGCTCCCCCTTGCGGGTGGTGCGGCGGGTGGCGGCACAGTCAAAGTCCCCGGTGAGCAGGGAGTCCAGCAT
>CAUEKL010000040.1 GCA_959018215.1 uncultured Gemmiger sp. | reverse complement strand
CCGGGGCGTCCTTCTCGGTGTTCAAGGTAGCGGCCACGGTGCTGGTCTTGGCCGCCACCCTGGCCTGTGTGGTCTGGCCTCGCTCTCCCCGCCGTCTGCTGGCCCTGGCCGGGGCGGTGGGATTCGGGGTGGTGGCCGCGGGGGATATGGGCGCCAACACGGTGCTGGCCCTGCGCAAGTTTGAAAGCTACACCGTCAGCGGGTTTGAGGAATTTTACGACCAGAACACCGCCGCCGTGAACGCTATCCGCGCCCTGGACGGCGGGACCTACCGCATCGAGAAAAACTTCATGCGCACCCTCAACGACCCCATGCTGCTGGGGTACTGGGGCATCAGCCATTATTCCTCCACCAAGGCCAGCTCCGCCAAGGAACTGCTGGAGGCCCTGGGCTACATCAACTACTCCGTCTACGGCTGGGGCTCCACCGGGGTGGCGGACAGCCTGCTGGGCATCCGCTACCTGTACAGTGACGGCTCCCGCCTGGTGCCCGGCCAGTATGAACCCCTGGATACCGATACCGAACTTTCCGTGTGGGAAAACCCCTATGCCTTCCCCATGGCTTATGTGGGCTCTACCGACGCCCTGAACGTGTCCATTGAGAACAGCGAAAACACCTTCACCCTGCAGAATGCCATGCTCAGTTCCCTGGTGCCCGGCACCCCGGACGCCCTGCTGCCTGCGGAGCTGAACTTTGAGCAGCCGGAACAGGGAATTCTGCTCACCTTCACCGCCCCCTGCGACGGCCCCTGTTACCTGGCCATTCCCACCCTTACCGATATGCTCCCCTCCGACGTGGCGGTCAACGGCACCCTGCTGGGCGAGTACTTCAACGGGGATTCCCTAGGCGGGGTGTTCCCTCTGGGCACCTTTGCTAAAGGGGAAACAGTGGAACTGCGCCTGGGCTTTGCGGACAGCGAGGAAGCCCGGGCCGCCATCCAGGTGTACAGCCTGGACGAGAGCGTGCTGGCCGCCGTTTCCGCCACCCTGCAGGCCACCGAACCGCAGAAAATGACCATCCGGGAGGGCGGTCACATCGACCTCATCGCCACCGGCACCGCCGATGCCGACCTTTTGGTGCTGCCCTTTGCCTGGGAGGATTCCGCTCACTGGAAGCTCACCGTCAACGGGGAGCAGGCCGAAACCGAGTGTGTCTTCGGCGGCTTCATCGGGGTGCGGCTGAATGAGGGCGAAAACCGTGTGGAGCTGCACTACGCCCATCCCGGGGCGGCGGCAGGGCTGGCGGGCACCGCAGTCTGTGTGGTGGCGGCCGTTCTGTGGTTTGCCCGGGAAAAACGCCGTCAGGCGAAAGGAGAAAATCCATGACCGATCGTGCCATTGAGATGGTGGTGGAAGCGGGCAAAGCCATGCTGGAAAACGGGGGCGAGGTCTTCCGCGCCCAGGACACCATGGAGATCATGGCCCGCAGCCTGGGCATCCGGGAGTTCCGGGTGTATGTGCTCACCAACGGCATCTTTGCTTCGGCGGAAGGGGAGGACGGCCCCATCAGCGCCGTGCGCCACGTACCCCGGGTGAGCATCCACCTGGGCCGGGTGGAGGCGGTGAACGCCATTTCCCGGGAACTGGCCGAGGGCAAGCTGGACCTGGACAGCGCCGAAAAGGCCCTGAAAGACGCCTGTGCCATCCCGACCTACGGGTTCAGGGTATCTTTGCTGGCGGGTGCCGTGGGCAGCGGCTGCTTTGCCTTTCTGTTCGGCGGTGCCGGGCCGGAGATCATCACCGCTTTCGGCGCCGGTATTGTGGAAATGCTCATCATGCAGCTCTTCCACAAAGGCGGGGTGAGCAAGGTCTTTACCGACATTGCGGCGGCCGCCGCCTGTACCGCCCTGGCCCTGGCCATGCGGATGGTGTGGGGGGCCGGGTACAACCCCAGCGGCGCCATCATCGGCGCCCTGATGGTGCTGACCCCCGGCGTGGCCCTGACCATGGGCATCCGGGATATCATCAATGCCGACTACCTGTCCGGCACCATCCGTCTGTTCGACGCCCTGCTGTGCGCCGGCTGCCTGGCCTGCGGCGTGGCCCTGACCTACATGGTGGGCGTGAGTTTGTGGAGGATTCCGTTGTGATGGACCTGCAATTCTTCGGCAGCTGCGTGCTGCAGTTCTGCGTTGCCATGGTGGCAACGGTCTGTTTCAGCCTGGCGTTCCAGGTGCCCCGCCGCCACTTTCTGGCCTGCGGCACCGCGGGGGCGGTGGGCTGGGTGGTGTACATCATCTGCACCGCCGCCGGGCTTTCCGTGCCCGCGGCCACCCTGGTGGCCACCTTCCCCCTGGCGGGCATCTCCCGCTTTTTTGCCATCACCCACCGGGCTCCGGTCACCCTGTTCCTGCTCTGCGCCATCTTCCCGCTGGTGCCCGGCGCCGGCATCTACTACACCGCCTACTACCTGCTCAACAATGAACAGATCCTCTTCGCCAGCAAAGGCGTGGAGACCCTCAAGACCGCCGTGGCCCTGGCCATGGGCATCGCCATCGTCTGCAGCATCCCGCTGCCCCGCAGGATCTCCCGCCATCAGTACCGCGGCCCCAAAATGAACTGAAAAAACAGCGGTGTGCCCGAACCTGCACACCGCTGTTGCTACATCTTTGGATTATAACCCGGCGCTGCCCAGCAGCCGCCCCAGGTCGGTCAGGATATCGTGGGGCAGCATGGTCATCTGGCTGGTGCGGGCGGCACAGGCATCCGCCGCCGCCCCGTGGAGCCACACGGCACAGCAGGCGGCCTCAAAGGCGGGCAGCCCCTGGGCCAGCAGGGCCGCCAGCATCCCAGCCAGCACATCCCCGCTGCCGCCCCGGGCCAGGCCCGGATTTCCGGTGGTGTTTTGTACCAGCCGCCCTTCGGGGGTGGCCACCAGGGTGCCGGTGCCCTTGAGTACCGCCACGCACCGGAACCGCTTGGCGCAGCGCAGCGCCGCCTTGGGCCGGTCGGCCTGCACCGCCTCCACCGTGGTGCCCAGCAGCCGGGCCATCTCCCCCGGGTGGGGAGTCAGCACCGTGTCCCGGGGCAGGAAGGGGGTGGTGCCCAGGTCCCCGGCGGCTATGGCGTTCAGGGCGTCGGCGTCCAGCACCGCCCCTTGCCAGGGGGCCCCGATGCCGCACAAAGCGTTCAGCACCCGCCCGGCGCTGTCCCCCAGCCCGGGTCGCACCGCCGCTGCATCCGCCGCCATCACCCCGCCGTCCCCGTCGGTGCGGCAGGGCAGGGCACAGCATTCGGGGGTGCGGGTCAATACCAGCTGGATCACCGGCTCCACGCTGGCCAGATACACCAGCCCCGCCCCGGTGCGCAGGGCGCTCTCGCAGCACAGGGCCGCCGCGCCCCGGTAGGCCATACTGCCCGCCACCGCCACCACCCGGCCATAGCTGCCCTTGTTGGTGTCCGCTGCCCGGCGGGGCAGGCAGCGCAGCACATCCTCCCGGTGGATCTCACGCATACAAAAGCCCCCTTTTTGGCACGCGGGAACGTGCCGTTTTTCCCATTATACCCCCAACCAAGGGAAAGGAGCAAGACAATGGTACCTGAACTGGAACGTCTCATCGAAAAAAGCAGCAACCTGGTATTCTTCGGCGGCGCCGGTGTTTCCACCGAGAGCGGCATCCCCGACTTCCGCAGCGTGGACGGCCTGTACCACCAGACCTTCCGCTATCCGCCGGAAACCATGCTCTCCCACACCTTCTTTGTGCAGCACACGGCGGAATTCTTTGACTTCTACCGCCAAAAGCTCATCGTCCACGGGGTCAGGCCCAACGCCGCCCACCTGCGGCTGGCGGCCCTGGAAAGAGAGGGCAAATGCAAGGCGGTGGTCACCCAGAACATCGACGGCCTGCACCAGGCCGCGGGCAGCAGGACGGTGTACGAGCTCCACGGCTCCACCCTGCGCAACTTCTGCACCCGGTGCGGCAAATTCTACGGGGTGGATTTCATCGAGGAAGCGGCCGGCCACGGGGACGGCGTGCCCCACTGCACCGAGTGCGGCGGCCTGGTCAAGCCGGACGTGGTCCTGTATGAGGAAGGCCTGGACGAAGCCACGGTGGAAGGGGCCGTCCGGGCCATCAGCCAGGCGGACATGCTCATTGTGGGCGGCACCAGCCTGGCGGTGTACCCGGCGGCAGGGCTGCTGCGGTATTTCCGGGGCAATGAACTGGTGGTCATCAACAAGCAGCCCACCCCGGCGGATGAATCCGCCAGTCTGGTGCTGCACATGCCCATCGGCCAGGCCCTGGGTGCGGATATGCCGAAACAAGAGTAAATCCGGCGCCCGTGATTTGCACAAAGGAACGCGAAAAAGTTGGGCAATGTGCGGAATTTTTTGGCATTTTTTTACAAAAAGACTCTTGGCTTTTTTGTCTGGTTCTGTTATGATAGAGTTATAGTCTGCATCAATTGAAGGACAGCAGACAGGTGGAACAGCAGGGGGGCTGGAAGGTATGGCAAGTGCGTTGACGGATTTTGTGAAAAAGCGGGAATTTCTGGTTTGCATGGACTCAGACGGTTGCGTGATGGATACCGTGCGCATCAAGCACTGCAACGTCTTCTGCCCGGAACTGATCCGCGTGTTCTCGCTGGATGAATATGCCGATATGATCGCCGTCGCCTGGAAGGAGATCAACATCACCGGCATCACCCGGGGCATCCCCCGGTTTGAGAGCGTGGTCCAGATCTTTGACCGGCTGCGCAACCGGGGCATTGAGGTGCCCGGGGCGGAGGATATCGCCGCCTGGGTGCGCACCGCCTCCGAGCTGAGCACCGCCAGCCTGCAGCAGGAGATGCTGCGCACCGGCAGCCTGGCGTTGCGCAAGCTGCAGGAGTGGAACAACGCCTGCAACCGCCGGATTCAGGCCCTGGAACCCACCTTTGAGCCTTTCCCGGGGGTGGAGACCAGCCTGCGCCAGCTCCACGCCGTGGCCGATGTGGCGGTGGTGTCGGCGGCCAATGAGTCCGCCATCGAGAGCGAATGGACCCGGTACGGTCTGTCCCGCCATGCGGACGTGATCTTCGGCCAGGAGGTGGGCAGCAAGGCCAACTCCATCGCCGTCATGCTGGCCTGCGGGTATGAGAGCCGCAAGGTCATGATGGTGGGCGACGCCATGGGGGACGCCCAGGCGGCCGCCGCCAACGGGGTGGCCTTTGTGCCCATCCTGCCCGGCAAGGAGGCCGAAAGCTGGCGCCGCCTGCAGGAGGAAGCCCTGCCCAAGCTGCTCCACGGCACCTTCAATCCCACCTACCAGAACGAATTGCTGGCGGCGCTGCGCAGTGCACTGCACGGCTGATGCCCCCGGCTTTGCGCAAGGCCCCGCCCGGGGCCTTGCGTTTTTTTATGATGTTTTTTGAAAGTTCCGGATACAATTCGGGTACAATCGCTTCATATGATAAGGTACAAGGGGGCTTGTGTGGATGAACCGAATCCTGATTGTGGAAGATGAACAGACCATTTCCCGGCTGATCGAAGTCAGCCTGACCCGCGCCGGGTATGAATGTACCGTGGCCAACGACGGTGTCACCGCCGCCGACCTGATCCAGGACAATGACTTTGACCTGGCCTTGCTGGATATCATGCTGCCCGGTCTGGACGGGTACGACCTGCTGGAATACCTGCGGCCCATGGGCACGCCGGTGATCTTTCTCACCGCCAAGGCCAGCGTGAAGGACCGGGTCAAAGGGCTGAGCCTGGGGGCGGACGACTACCTGGTCAAGCCCTTTGAGGTGGAAGAACTCATTGCCCGGGTGGAGGCGGTGCTGCGCCGCACCGGACGGGGCGGGCAGACCCTGACTGCCTTTGATGTGACCCTGGACCTGACCGAGCGCCGGGTGATGCGCGGCGGGGAGCCGGTGGACCTGACTCCCCGGGAATTCGCCCTGCTGGAACAGCTCATGCGCAACCGGGGCGCGGCGCTCTACCGGGACGTGCTGTATGAGCGGGTATGGGGCGGCGAGATGGCCGACACCCGCACCCTGGACCTGCACATCCAGCGGCTGCGCAAAAAACTGAACTGGCACGATAAGATCGAGACGGTCTATCGTGTGGGATACCGGCTGAAAAAAGAGTGAGGTGTGCCCCGGCACACCGGAAGGGGACCGCCAATGCGATTTTCGGAAAAACTGGTCTGCACCATCCTGCTGGTGGTGGTGACCTTTTTCGCCCTGGGGGGCAGTGCCCTTCTGTACGGCGATTTCCAGGACCGCCTTTCCTCGTTGGCGGACCAGGAGCAGAACCGACACGATATGCTCTGCTACACTTTGGAAAATGAGATGCTGACCCTGCATCGCCAGGGCGAAGCGGTGACCGAATCCGGACTGGGAAGCTTCTGCGCCGACCTGCTGGACCCTTCGGAAGGGGGACCGGCCCAGCTGGCCGCCCTCTACCATACCGACGGGGAGAACGGGCAGGAGGCGGTGTATTCCTGTCTGCCCGCCGCCTGGGAGAAAACGGCCCTGCCCGGCAGTGACCAGCGCATCATCCTGCGCAGCGGCGAAGCCCTGTGGCGGGTCTACTGCACCGACCTGCTGGACGGCTGGACCCTGTATTCGGCCTATGATCTGTCGGAAGCCTTTGACGCCCGGTCCCGCAGCCTGCAGCGGTTTCTGCTGCTGGAAGCGGCGGTGGTCATCGGGGCGGCGGCGGCCGCGGCCATCTTCAGCCGCAAACTCATCCGGCCCCTGGCCCTGCTCAACCAGGCCAGCCGCCGCATCGCGGCGGGGGACTATGCCCTGCGCACCAACGTGCGCACCGACGACGAGATCGGCCAGCTCAGCAAAAGCTTTGACAGCATGGCCGCCGCCGTGCAGGACAAGGTGGCGGCGCTGGAACTGTCGGTACAGCAGCGGGAGGACTTCATGGGGGCCTTCACCCATGAACTGAAAACCCCCATGACCGGCATTCTGGGCTATGCGGACCTTTTGCGCAGCATGCAGCCCGACCCCGCCGAACAGCGGGAGGCGGCGGGGGCCATCTACCATGAAGCCCACCGGCTGGAAAGCCTCAGCGGCAAACTGCTGCAGCTGCTCCACCTGGATGAGGAGGAGCTGGCCCTGGAGCCCATCTCCCTGGACCGGGCGGTGACCCTGGCGGTCAAGGCCGCCCGCCCTGCCCTGGAACAGAACGGTCATGCCCGGGTGGAGACCTTTGCCACCGGATTGTGGGTGCAGGGGGACACCGACCTGCTCTGTGACCTGGTGCTCAACCTTATCACCAATGCGGCCAAGGCCGGACCCGGGGGCGCCATCACCGTTTCCGCCGAGCAGGCGGGCAAAACCGTGCTGCTCCGGGTGCGGGACCACGGCTGCGGCATCCCCGCCGACCAGCTGAGCCGGGTCACCGAGCCTTTTTACATGGTGGACAAGTCCCGCGCCCGCAAGCAGGGGGGCAGCGGGCTGGGGCTGGCCTTGTGCAGCCGCATCGCCCAGGCCCACGGAGGGACCCTGACCATCGACAGCGCCCCCGGCAAGGGGACGGCGGTCACCGTCACCCTGCGCACGGCCCAAAAACCGGAAGAAGGAGGCGCCCAATGAAGCGAAACGCCAAGCGGTGGCTGCTGATGGCCGTGTGTGCCGCGGCCATCGTGCCCCTGGCGGCCATCCCACTGGGATGGTTCGCCCTGACCGACGCCGCCATGGTGGGCCAGACCCGGGACCAGAAGACCCCCTACACCTCCATCGTGCCAACCGGGGACGATTATTACCTGCTGCGCCAGCTGAACACCCGGGTGGAGCTGGCCGCCCGGGGGGCCACCCGCTCCCTGTATGAGGAAGGGGACGAGATGGCGGGGATGTACCTGTCCGGCGCGTCCTATATAGAAGATATGACGGTGGCCGACGCCAGCATGCAGCAGTATCTGCAGGATATCCTGGACAGCCTTTCCTACGGCGGGGTGCTGCCCAGCGAATGGCTGGCCAGTATCCGCCGTGAAATCGACTACTGGGGCAGCCAGATTTATTACAGTACCGACACCCTGGGCTTTGTGCGGCTGGCAGCTTTCGGCGGAGAAAATCAGGAGATCTGTCTCCTTGACCTGGAAGTGGAAAGCCTTACCGGCAAGGTGGTGTCCCTGTGGGCCAGCACCGAAGAGACCCATTCCCTGGACGTGGGCAACATCCTGCTTTCCTGGGTGGAACTCAACGAGCTGGACGGCCTGGGAGACTGGGCCGTGCCGGTGGGCACCGACTATGAACAGAGCGGTCTGTACAGTGAAAACGGTCAGGCCCTCATGACCTGCGCTACCGGGATGGATGATTCCATCTGGCTCCAGCTGGGCCAGACCGAACGCTTCTATTTCAGCCTGCAGCTGGGACCCCGTGACCTGGAGGTGAACCAATGACCAAGCTGTGCAAAGTCCTGGGGCTTGTCTTGGTGCCGGTCCTGCTTACCGCCTGCGGGCAGAAAACCTCCGCCGCTACCCCGGAGACCGCCGCCACCGCCGAAACCGCCGTGAGCTGGACGGTGGGGGACCTGGAACCGCTGCCCCTGGCCAACGACCGGGGATACTATTTCCTGGCGTTTCATTCCTTCGACGAAGACGGACGCTGGCCCTATTACCTGGTGAGCCGGGTGGATTTTGATACCGGAGAAGTCATCCCTGTGTGCAATAAGCCGGGATGCAGCCATGACAGTGCGGACTGTCTTGCTTTCTCCGACATCAGGTACGCGGAGGATACGATCATCCCCGTGGAGGACGGCTCGGTGCTGCTCTACCACCAGGCAGACAGTACCGAGGTACGGCAGGGGGAACAGGAAGAATACGGGTACTACCTGGCATATGAAGAGGCGCAGGAGGCTGATTACCCCGGCGAGGCCGGCAGAAAGTATGTGGAGGCGGCCTATGAAAGTGCGGGCCAGCCCAGCTATGTGGACCGCATCAGTGCCGACGGCCTGACACGGGAACGACTGGCGGTGCTGCCGGATGACCTGGGTACCTATTTGAAATGCTGGGACGGCCAGGCCCTGTACGGGAGCCTTTTGTCAGGCAATCTGGATATTGTTACGGAAAACCGCGGCGTGCGCGTCGGCCTGGACGGGCAGGTGTCCTACTTTGATCTCCCGGACCCCTACTATACCGAGGTGCGCTCCGGCTGCGGACCCTATCTGCTGCTGTCCCATACCAGTTCCCCGGTGGACCTGCGCACCATGTATCTGTACGGCAACTTCAACGCCTTCTATACCCTGCAGGAACAGGCCGACCGGAAGTGCTGGCTGTACGACCCGGTGCAGGGGACAACGCAGGAGCTGGATCTTCCCCATGAAAATCTGACCAACTTTGTGGGGATGGGGGACTGCATTGTGTACACCGTGGAAGAAAACGGGGAGCAATGGATGTATACCTATGATCTGACCACCGGCGAGACCGGAGCGTGTGTACAGGGCAGCGGCAGCATAATCATCAAGTTGATTCCCTCGGTGGGGCGGCAGCCCCGGTATGTCTGGGCCAATCCCCAGGGGCAGAGCGCCCTGGTGGACGTGGACACCGGCAACTGGTGGACCACCGACGAACTGATGGAAATGACGGGGCTGGATACCGGACAGTACGCCCTGGGAAACGCCCTGTGCGAAACCAGGGACGGCCGCCTGCTGCTGCAGCTGTATGACATGAGCAGCTATAATACAGAAGCTTTTTACACCACCATCCCCAGCCCCGCCCTCACTGAGGGACTCAACCAGATCCAGCAGGCCCTGGAAGAGGAGGCACGCCTGCTGAAGGAAGCCGCTGAAGGGGCGGATGTCCCCCAGGAGATGGCCGAACCTTGACGGGCAGCCCGGGCGGATGGTATACTCGTTTCAATTATTCACGGCAGGTCCCGGCGCAAGCCGGGACTTACTGCTTTTCGGGAGGTTTTGCCATGAAAGCCAAAGCCCTGCGCCCCGGGGACTGCATCGGGGTATTTTCCGCCTCCTCGCCGGTCTCCGCCACCGTGCCGGTGCGGTATGACCGGGGAAAAGGATATCTGGAAGCCCACGGATTTCCTGTAATCGACGGCATGCTGCGGGGCAAGCAGGACTTTTACCGCTCCGGCACCATCCGGGACCGGGCAGAGGAGTTCAACCGCCTGCTCCGGGACGACCGGGTGAAGGTGCTTATGGCGGCCATCGGCGGCAACAACACCAATGCCATCCTGCCCTACATAGACTATGAATACTTGAAACAGCACCCCAAACTTATCGTCGGCTACTCCGACACCACTGCCCTGCTGCTGGCCGTCTACGCCAGAACCGGCCTGGTGACCTTTTACGGCCCGGCCCTGGCTTCCTCCTTCGGGGAACTGCCGCCCTATGTGGACGAAACCTTTGCCCACTTCGTGGGGATGCTGTCGGCGGACCTGACTTTGCCTCACGCCTTCCCCATGCCGGAAGCCTGGACCGATGAATATCTGAACTGGGCTACCCAGGACCGCTCCAAGACTCCCCAACCCAACCGATGGGTCTGCGTGCAGCCCGGGCGCTGCCGGGGACGGCTCATCGGCGGAAACCTGAATACCATGGAGGGGTTCTTTGGAACCCCTTATATGCCGGAGATCCGCCCCGGGGACATCCTGCTGCTGGAGGATTCCCTCAAGGATGCCTGCACCATCGAGCGGTCCTTCGCCCTGCTTAAACTGGCGGGGGTATTTGACCGGGTGGGCGGCATCGTGCTGGGCAAACACGAAAAGTTTGACGATAACGGTACCGGCCGGGCTCCCTGGGAGATTTTGCAGGAGGTGCTGGGGCCGGACAGCCGCCTGCCCATCCTGGCTCAGTTCGACTGCTGCCACACCCATCCCATGCTCACCCTGCCCCTGGGCTGTGAGATGGAACTGGATGCGGGGGCCAAGACCCTGCGCCTGCTGGAATCCCCCGTCTTATGAACTCTTGCTGAAAATCCACCGCCGGAGCCCTTTGGCCCGGCGGTTTCTGCGTATAAGACGGGGAAAAATCTCCAATGTTTTCCTTGTGTTCAAAATGACTTCACGGGCTGTTCATTTTTGAGGTGCATGCTATACCTATGGGTCAGAAGGCCCATCTTAAAAGAGAGGATTGTTTTGTATGCAGGAGACCAAGAAACCCCGTGACCCCAAGAAGTCTCTTGGGATCAGTTATCTGGTGATCTTCCTCATCGTGCTGCTGTTCAACACCCTGGTGTTCCCCATGATGCTGCGCGCCGGGGTCCAGCAGGTGGACTACGGGACCTTTTTGCAGATGCTGGAGGAGGACAAACTCAGCACCGTGCAGATCGACGACGAGAAGATCTATTTTATCGACAAGGAAAACAACAGCTACGAGACCAATGCCATTGCCCAGGACCTGAAACTGGTGGACCGGCTGGAGGATGCGGGCGTCAAGTTTGACAAGGTCATCAACGACCCCGGCCCGCTGGACACCATCCTGAACATCATCCTCATGTTCCTGCCCATGATCCTGCTGGTCACCTGGATCAGCTTCATGATGCGCAAGCGGATGAACAACATGGGCGGTCCCAACGCCATGATGTTCGGCAACGGCAAATCCGGCGCCAAACAGTATGTGGTGGAGGAAGGCACCGCCATCAAGTTCGCCGATGTGGCCGGCGAGGACGAAGCCAAGGAAAGCCTGCAGGAGATCGTGGATTTCCTGCACAACCCCCAGAAATACGAGACCATCGGCGCCAAGATGCCCAAGGGCGTGCTGCTGGTGGGCCCTCCGGGCACCGGCAAGACCCTGATGGCCCGGGCTGTGGCCGGCGAGGCCGGTGTGCCCTTCTTCAGCATTGCGGGCAGTGAGTTCGTGGAGATGTTCGTGGGCATGGGTGCCTCCAAGGTGCGGGACCTGTTCAAGCAGGCCAACGAAAAAGCCCCCTGCATCGTCTTTATTGATGAGATCGATACGATCGGCAAGAAGCGGGACGGTGCTTCCGGCATGGGCGGCAACGACGAGCGGGAACAGACGCTGAACCAGCTGCTCACCGAGATGGACGGCTTCGACGCCACCAAGGGCGTCATCATCCTGGCCGCCACCAACCGCCCCGAATCCCTGGACCCTGCCCTGACCCGTCCCGGCCGCTTTGACCGCCGGGTGCCGGTGGAGCTGCCCGACCTGAAGGGCCGGGAAGAGATCCTGCGCCTGCACGCCAAAAAGGTCAAGCTGGGCCCCGACTGCGACTTCTCCATCGTGGCCCGCATGACCTCCGGTGCGTCCGGCGCCGAACTGGCCAATATCATCAATGAGGCCGCCCTGAGCGCCGTGCGCCATCATCGCATGGCCGTGACCCAGTACGACCTGCAGGAGGCCGTGGATACCATCCTGGCCGGTGCCCAGAAGAAGAACCAGATCCTCAACGACAGAGACCGCAGCATCGTGGCCTATCACGAGGTGGGCCACGCCCTGGTGGCGGCCATCCAGACCAACAGCGCCCCGGTGCAGAAGATCACCATCGTGCCCCGCACCTCCGGTGCCCTGGGCTTCACCATGCAGGTGGAGCAGGGGGACCAGGTGCTCATGAGCAAGGAACAGCTGCTGGCCAAGATCGCCACCTTCACCGGCGGCCGTGCCGCCGAGGAAGTGGTCTTCGGCTCGGTGACCACCGGCGCCTCCAACGACATTGAGCAGGCCACCCGGCTGGCCCGGGCCATGGTCACCCGCTACGGCATGACCGACGACTTCGACATGGTGGCCCTGGAAACGGTGAACAACGCCTATCTGGGCGGGGATGCCTCCCTGGCCTGCAGCGAGACCACCGCCGCCGACATCGACCGCCAGGTGGTGCAGATCGTGCGCACCCAGCACCAGAAAGCCCTGCAGATCCTGCGGGAAAACCGGGGCAAGCTGGATGAGATCGCCCAGTACCTGTATGAAAAGGAGACCATCAGCGGCGAAGAGTTCATGCGCATCCTCACCGCAGTGCCCCAGCTGCCCGCCGGGGAAAAGAATGAATCTCCGGCCCAATCCTGATACTCCCTATCTGCCATATACCAAAGACCCCCGCCCCGGAAGCAGCCTTCCGGGGCGGGGGTCTTTTTATGCGGGAATGCGGCCATGAAAAAACTTACTTTTCCACCGGGCCGGTATAGTCCAGGATGCCGCCGATGTTTTCCGCCCTGGTGTAGCCGTGGGCCTTCATCCAGCTGGTGGCCTGGCCGCTGCGGGCACCGCTGCGGCAGTACAGGAACACCGGGGTGTCGGCGGAGGGCAGGGGAATGCCCGGGGTATCCAGCAGATGCAGGGGCAGATTGCGGCTGCCGGGCAGGTGTCCGGCAGCGTATTCCTCGCTGGTGCGTACATCCAGCAGCACGGCGCCGGGGGTGGCACGGAAGCGGGCAAACCCTTCGTTGATATCGGTACGGCGGAACATATCCAAAAAGCTCATGACAAACCTTCCTTTGCTTGTAAGGGTGACAGGACCCGGCCCCCGAGGGCCGGATCTTTCTGTATTAGTATACTACAAACCGGAAGCGGTTTCTGTGACACTGTTACGGATAGGGGGGCATTTGTTGGCGAACATACCAAATTTTTTAAAAAAAGTGCTACACAAACCGTGCGGAACGTGCTATAATGTTGCTAAATTGGCCGCGTCTGCGGCCACTGCCTGTACTACGCGGGGTCGACGCCGCGGTATGCTGCAA
>CAUEKL010000039.1 GCA_959018215.1 uncultured Gemmiger sp. | reverse complement strand
TCCCATGGGCATGCTTTCCTGTGTGATTTCTGCACTTTGTACCATGCGGTTTGTCTCTTCCAGAAATTCGGTGAGAGCGCCCTCATCCAAACTTTCTCCAGCTGGCAAGATTCGGTTCGCCACCGCCGGATAAACCGCCGCAAAAATTTCTTTCCAAGAACCGGCCGTACAGGCGCCGCTTTCAAACAACTGAGCCGGTTCTTCCAGGCTGGCGGGCGTTTCCTCTGTTTGTACAGTGGCAAAGACAGGAGCCGCAAAGAAAGCTGGCACCGTATACAAACCATCTTCCCCCGCATAGCCGTTCAAAATATTGGAATAGAATTCACTTTCCGTTACCAGGCCATCCAAGTTCTGCAGCATGCCTTGCTGGATATAGGACTGAATGGGCAAACCGTCCAGAATCAGACAGTCCGGCCCTTCACCACTGAGAAGTTCGGTATTCAGCTGCCGCAGGATATCCTGCTCCGAAACAGAATCTTCCGCTGTGTCACGGCCGGTGACAATGTTCAGTTCTACATCCGGGTGCAGGGATTGGTACCGCTGTGCCGCAATCTGCAGCATAGGTGTACTCTCCATAGCCCATACCGTGAGGGTGGTTTCTGCCGCCGGGGCTTCGCCCTCCTGTATGGAAAGGCTGTACAGTTTCATTTTTCCGTCTTCGTTGCCGGCAATCAGATAAGCGCCGTCCGCTTCTACATACAATCCCATAGCCTCGAAGTTGGATGACATGCAGTTCAGTAAAATATCGTCTGTGACCGTCTGTGTAAAGTCACCATTCAGCGGGCGGCGATACAAACCGGTACTGCCCACAAAATAGTGGTATATCCCATCTTCGGTCATGGCGGCAGCAGCAGGCAGGGTGTCCGGCCGTTCGATGGGAACTTCCTGCACAAGCTGGCCTGTTTCGGGATCATATTCTTTCAAAGTTGTGGCCACATAGTCATAAATGATCAGGTCCCCTTGATAAAAGACCGGGCGATAATCCGTTCCGTAGTCCACCGAGAAGGTCTGGGTCACCTGACCGGTCTCACCATCCACCAAGAGCCATACGCCTCCGGGGTCCGGGCCCTCCTTCTCCTCTGTCTGATTGGCTGCAAAACAGACCAGGCCGTCTCCTCTGTCTGCAAATCCGTAAATGGCCACATACTTGCCCGGCGCCACATCTTCGGGAAGCACTACTTCTCTTGCCTGTCCGTCGGGAAGGACCTGTACAATGGAATTTCCGTTTTGGATGACAGCCCACCAGCTGCCCGTGGTATCGTAATAGTACCTTCGATTATAGACCTGGTTCTCCTGAATCCAGGAAACGATAGCCGCATTATCCTGCTCCTGCCACTCTCCGTTTTCCCTCTGGTATGCATGGGGCATTGCCTGAGCATCGGTGGTGACCAGAAGTGGTTCGCCATCTGCACCGGCGGTCAGCTGCCGTACGGTGTGGTCCTCCAACCCGGCAGGTGTGGCGTCGGTTTCCTGTACCTGCGCAATTTCCATCATTGCGCTGCCGGACGCCGCCTCCTCTCCTTCGGTTTGGTAAAACCCTGTCCCGCAGCCGCTCAGCAGCAAAACCGCACAAAGCCCGGCTGCCTGGCGGCGTATTCCGCGTCTTGTCATGAAAAAGACCTCCTTTTCTATATTGGGAACAAGGTCAGCATACCGAATCCTATCTCAAAAAATCCTGTAAGCCTGCTCAAAAAAATGCCCGGAACCGAAATTGCCCCATCCCGGTTCCGGGCAGTGTTTTAATGTGAATCCTGCATCAGCGGAAAGCGAAAAGCCAGACGGGCGCCATGCGGGCATCTGTTTTGCTGCAATAGAATACCGCCTTGCATTTTTGCCAGTTCCCGGGCGATGGGAAGCCCCACCCCCAGGTGTGTGCCCTGGACCGTCCCAGACTGTTTGCTGTCCGGAGGCAAGCCTGGGCCGTCGTCCTGTACATACAATTCCACCCAGCCGTCTTTTTGCTCCAGCCCCAGCGTCACTGTCGTTCCTTCAGGTGTATGGGCGTTGGCGTTGGACACAAGGATTCCCAGCAGCTGGCCCAGACGCATGGGGTCAGCCTGCAAGGATACATCCTCTTCCGGTGGGGGCTGCAAAATCAGATGGCGTCCTTCTGCGTTCAGCAACGGGTAAAACCGTGTGTAGCAATCCAGCAGAAGTTCGCAGGCATCCACCCGCTGAAGATTCAACCGCAGATTTTTGGTCTGTACCCGAGAAAAAAGAATCAAGTCTTCAATCAAAACATCCATCCGCAGGGTCTCGGTCTGAATGTTGCGCAGCATATCACGAGAACTGTCTTTTCCCTGTGCCAACAGTTCTGTGTTGGAGCGAATCACCGTAACCGGCGTCCGCAATTCATGACCAGCCAAAGACAAAAAGTCCAACTGTGCCTTTTGTGCCGCATAGGCAGGTGCAAAGGCACGGGTCAGCCAAAGCCGGTAGAAAGCAATCAGGAGCAGGCACGCCAGAAGCAAAGCTGCTGTCGGTCCCAGGCAAGCCCGCAGGATTGCGTTATTCATTGCATCATTGGGTTGCAGAATCAATAGTTCTGCCGTTTGCCCGGATTCCAGCCGCTGCATGGTGTAAGATGCCCGTACTCCCGCAAGAGAAGACTCTTTCTGAAGCTGGTCTTCTTCCGGCAACAATGTCCCGCGGCAGCTTTGTATCAGGGCCGCTGCCTGGGGCTGCCACGCTTCTTTTTGCTCGCTGATAGAATACGGTAACTCGATCTCTTCACCACGGTTATACAGATAGAGAAAAACGCCATACTGCTGTTCCAGCAAAGACAGCTGCTCCAGGTCTACCCGTGTACTTTCCAGAACAGCTTTTTCCATCAGCTCCCGGGCGTCGGTAAAACGGTCATCATAGTTTTGCTGCATTACCTGGGTGATTTGCCGACAGATAATCACCCCTAACACACAGAATACCCCAAGCAACAGCCACGTGCCGCTGCGCCGGAGCTTGTCCTGCAACTGCTTGAGCGTGCTTTGTCCTGTCATGGCGTAGTCAGACGGTAACCGGTGCCATGAATGGTGAGGACCTGCACGTCAGCCCCCACGCGGCGCAGCGCCCGCCGTAAGAAGTAAATGTAATTGTCGATGACCGCTTCTTCCGCCTCGGAACCCAGCCCCCATACAGCAGAAAAAATTTCCCGCCGGGTCACCACCTGGTTTGCTTTTTGAAACATCAGTTCTGCCAAAGCGCAAAGCTTTCCGGTCACGGGCATACTGCCGGACGGGCCGGTCAACTGCATACTCGCCTCATCAAAAGTAACGTTGCCAACGGTGTATGTTGGGGAAGTATGTTCGGACCTTCGAATCAGCGCCCGAACCCGTGCCAGCAACTCTCCGTTATGAAAAGGCTTGGTCAGATAGTCATCTCCGCCAGCATCCAGTCCGGCAATACGCTGCTCCACCTCGCCCAGGGCCGTCAAAAACAAAATGGGAGTATGCACGCCCTGGTTGCGCAGCAGCTTGGCCAAAGAAACGCCATCCATAGCAGGCAACATCCGATCCAAAAGAATCAAATCCACCTTTTGTTCCTGCAAAGCATCGTAGGCCTGTTCTGCATCCGGGCACACACAAGCGTCATATCCACCGCCTTGCAGCACGGTCTGTATAGTCCGGGCCAGAGGCGCCTCGTCTTCTACAATCAGAATCTTCATGGATGGACCTCCCGGGGCAATCTTCGCATTCCGCCCCAATCAACGAGTAACCTTGCATTTTATTATAGCAGTGCACCAAGGACAAGTCCATGACCTACACCTTACTTGCGTGGCTGGGATCCCCGGATATAACAAAAAAGACCTGAAACCGAAGTTTCAGGTCTTTTGGTGGAGATAAGCGGGATCGAACCGCTGACCTCTTGAATGCCATTCAAGCGCTCTCCCAGCTGAGCTATACCCCCAAGCTTTTGCGTTGCCGTCAGGCAACGAAGATAATTATAGCAAGGAAGTACCTGCTTGTCAACACTTTTTTTGCAAAAAAATGGCACTTTTTTCTTTCGCGGCATAAAATGGCGGGAACACGTAAGTTTCAAAGGAGGGATGCCCCTTGCGACGCAAATGCAAAAAGCCGTTCCACCCTATCCGCCGTCGCTTAAGTGTCGTTGCCGTCGTCTTTGGGCTGCTGGGCTGCGGATACTTATACCTTGTACAGACCTCTTTCAAGCCCACGCTGGAAGAACTGGCCGAATACGAATGCCGTGCCATTGTGGTAAATGCCATGAACCGGGCAGTTAGTGAAGAAATGGAAGCACACCCCACCCTGTACCAGGAACTGTATCTGCTGGAGTACACCGACACTGGCGAGTTGCTGGCCGTCCGTGCCGACACCGCTGCGCTGAACCTCGCCCGTTCCGCTCTGATCCAGGCCGTGACGGATTCCCTGTCGGTCCTGGAAGAAACAGATCTGGAGATCCCCTACGGCAGCCTCACCGGCATTACCGCCTTCGGAGGGCTTGGTCCCACCTGGAAACTGACATTGCTGCCGGATGCCTATGTGGAGGGCACCCTGCAGGAGGAAACCCGGTCGGTTTCCGTCAACCGCACCCAATACACCATCACACTGGACCTGAACGTAACCATCAGCATGATTCTGGACGGAAACACCGCTACCGCGCAGGTCAGCGACTCCATCCCGGTGGCCAGCTTGCTGCTGAACGGAGACACCCCCGCTTACTATGCCGCAGCTCAATAATGGCCATGGTGGTCGCTGTGATATTCGGATTCCATCTTGGCCGTTACAAAGCCCTGGTGGCTGTACAGCCCCGTATATCCGGTGAGGGCATGGCAAATCCCGCAGACCACTCCAAAGTACAAAAGCCCCTGGGAGCCGAACACCTCCACCGCCAGCGCCAGCGAAGAAAACAGGCAGTTGGTGGCACCGCAGAACACGGCCACCATGCCCAGGGCCGCCCCAAAACCGGCGGGAAGTCCGAACAGCGGTGCGGCCACGCAGCCGAAGGTGGCGCCGATAAAGAAACTGGGAACCACTTCCCCGCCTTTATAACCGGCCGCCAGGGTGATTGCCGTAAAAAGGATCTTGAGCAGGAAGTCCCACGGCAGGGCCTGTCCCTTCTCGATGGCCTGCTGAATCACATCGGTACCGGCGCCGTTATATCGCATGGACCCATACAGCAGGGTGGCTGCTACCACGACGGCACCGCCGACCACAACGCGCACCCATGGATTGGGAAACCAGCGCTGCATCCGGCGCCCCGTGAAGCGGAGCACGGCACAGAACAGCATGGTAACAATGGCACAGGCCAGACCAAACCCGGCCGTCTGCACGACGGGAAGCGGTGCAGTTGCCGGCGCTGTGACCGAAAACCGCACCGGGGTGACATGCAACAATGTACAAAGGCCGTAGGACACAAGAGAGGCCGCATAGGCCGGGATAAACGCTGCGTAAAACACAAGCCCCACATTGATGACCATCATGGCAAACATGGTGGCGGCCAGAGGTGTACCGAACAGAGCCGTAAAAAAGGCCGCCATGCCGCAAATGGTGGCCACCCGGCAATCGTGATCGGAGAGGTGCAGCAGCTTACCGGCGTGCCAGCCGATGTCGCCGCCCATTTGCAAAGCCGCACCCTCTCGCCCGGCGCTGCCGCCGGCCATATGGGTCAGCACCGTGGCCACAAAAATAGCCGGCAGCAACAGAACCTGCAGAGGTTTGCCGTCCTGAACAGCGTCGATCACATTATCGGTGCCCTGACCTTCGGTACGGGTCAGCTTATAAATGGCCACGATCACCAGGCCAACCAGCGGCAGGGTGAACAACAGCCAGGGATGCCGGGTGCGCAGGGCTGTAACGCCCGTAATGGCATGGTAAAACGCCGCGCCGATGCCGCCGCACAATACGCCCACCACCGCTGCCAGGACCAACCATTTGGCCAGCAGCAAGGTGCTGGTGCGTACGCGCAGCCAACTTTCGCGGATGCGTTGCATATACACTTTTCCCCCTCGATTCTGCCCGTTTACAGGCTTTCGATGGCGCTGAGCTTGCGCACCATCGTCTCATACCGCAGGCAGTAGGTCAGCGCCGTATCCCGGGTGATGCGCTTCTGGGCATACAACCGGCACAGGCTGTCGTCCATGGTACACATTCCTTCCGACGCCCCCGCCTGGATGGCTGCATCGATCTGATGGGTCTTGGCTTCCCGGATCAGATTCTTGATGGCAGCATTGTTGTTCATCACCTCAAAGACTGCGGTCTGTCCTCCGTCGGTGGTGGGAATCAGCTGCTGGCTGATGACCGTCTGCAGTACCATGGAAAGTTGGATGCGCACCTGGCTCTGCTGGCTGGCCGGAAACACATCAATGATACGATCGATGGTGTTGGCTGCCCCGGTGGTGTGCAGGGTGGAAAAGAGGAGCTGGCCGGTCTCGGCGGCGGTCATGGCCACCTCGATGGTCTCCAGGTCCCGCATCTCCCCCAACAGAATCACGTCCGGGCTTTCCCGCAATGCACTGCGCAGGGCACTGACATAGCTGGGGGCATCGCTGCCGATCTCCCGCTGGGTCACGATGCTGCGGTCATGGCGATGGATATACTCGATGGGGTCCTCCATGGTGATGATATGGGATTCCCGCTTATGATTGATGGCGTCAATCAGGCAGGCCAGGGTGGTGGATTTGCCGCTGCCGGCAGGGCCGGTGACCAGCACCATCCCCTTGAGCTTATTTGCCGCCTGCATGACCTGGGAAGGGATGCCCAGCGCCTGGGGATCCGGCAAACCGAAGCGGATGACCCGCAGGACCATGGCCAGAGTGCCGCGCTGATGCAGCACATTGGCCCGGAAACGGCCCATCTGGGGAATGGCAAAAGAGAAATCATCATCGGCATCCGGAATTTCCATCCGCTCGGGGCTGCGCCCGCAGAGGGAATAAATGCCTTCCACAAATTCGCGGGTTCCTTCCGGCATCAGCCGATCCCCCACCCGCTGCTGACGGCCGTTGACCTTATAGGTCAGCGGAAGGCCGGCAATGATAAAAATATCCGAAGCGCCCAGGTCAAGCGCCTGCTTCAAAACATCCACAATTTCCATGGTGCTGTTTCCTTTCACATTCCATTCCAAAGATCCAGGCTCTGATCGGGCTCCCAGCTGGTGGAAAGCCGCCAGGTCAGGATCTCATAGGCCGCCGGGTCATCTGATGTAGCCTGCCGGGGGCGGACCACAATTTCCAACGTGCCGTCATTGACCGACAGATTGGCCAGAATCGTTCCATCTGCCTGTGTAGCGGCCTCCTTCGGGAGGTCCGTCCCCGCTTTCAGGGCAGCGTCCAGCCGCGCCAGGTATTCCTGTCCCAGAGTTTCCGTCTGTGCCTGGCTTTGCAGGCCGGTCAGGGCCTTGTCCGCCATGGCCAGATCCGCCCGGGCGGTGGACAGTGCCAGCACCGCCAGCACCGCCAGGCAGATGAGGACCGCCGTAATCAGCAGGGTCATGGCGCCGGTGCGTACCGGACGGTGGGTAAATTGGGTAGATTGTTCGGTCATGGCTGCACCTCCTCCCCGCCAGACTGCGGGCAGTACAGGGACGTTTCCAGCTCGCCCAAAGGCGTCGCCGTTGCATCCGAGGCCGGGGTAACGCAGAGATCCGCAAAAACCATGGTTCCCATTTCCCGCTGCTGGGACTGCAGGGTCACTACTACACGGTAGCTTCCGTCCGCCTGCACATGGCCCTGGCTGTCGCAGCGATACTCCGCCTGAGACTCCCCGGCTGTCACTGCTTCCTCGATGGCCTTGCCGAACGGTTCCTCCCGGGCGGAAAATTCAGCCGATGCACTTTGCAGAATCAATGCCGCGTCGGTTTTCTGACGTGCCTGCAGTCCCAGGCTCTGCGCAGCCCCGAAGACCCGGATCAGCACCACCAAAGCTGCCAGCAAAAACAGCAGCAGAAGCAGGCTTTCAATGTAAAAGGAAAGGTTTCTGTGCTGGTTCATGCCTTGTCCCCCTCCCCTGTATGCAAAAACACCCGGACGGTCCCCTGGTCGGTGGTGACCGTGACCAGACCATCGTCCATGGTTACCGTAAAGGCACCGGTACGGGCCACAGGCTGCGCTGCGGCCGGGTCAAAGGAACTTTCCTCCGCCGCATACTCCTCCATCAGCTGTCCGTCGTACACATAGATGCGGGTTTCGTAGCCGGTGTCCTCCCCTGTATCGGAAAGGATCAGGGCATCTCCCTGAGGGCCCGGCTCCACCGAGATCGCCTGCACTTCATCGGCGGCACGCAGCCGGGCCGCCACATAGCTCAGGCTGGCACGAACCGCCTTGTTGCGGTTCTGGCTGACCGTCAAAGCACCGTAGACCTGCGCCCCGAACACGGCCAGCACCAGCACGCAGCCCAGCATCAAAACGAACAATGCCAGTGAGAAAGGCGCCGAATCAATGCCTTTTTCCCGCTGCTTGTACATACCGGGTTGTCCCCCTTTCCCGCCGTAAAGCGGATTATTTTTCCAGAACCGTCACGTCCGGCAGCTGGTTGGATGCAAACACATCATAGGTCACAATGAACCGGGCATGGTTGATCTGCACGCCGTATTCCTGCTCCAGCACATCCAGACTTTCGGGATATTTGCCCTCCACCGCATAGCACTGTACCGCAGCGTCGATCACCGTCTGGCGCAGGGCCGCGGCCGCCTGTTCGCTCAGATCCCGGTTGACCAGCCTGTACAATCCCGCCGCGCCAAGAAGAAGGGCCACCAGCAGAACCGCCCCTATGACGGCCACGCCGATTTTCCGGCGAAGGCTCATTTTCGGATGATCGTGAAACATACCGTCCCCCTTATCCGATGGAACCCAGGATGCCGATCAGCGGGAGCATGGTGGAGATGAGGGCCACCCCCACCGTAACCGTGAGGAACGCCGACAGGAACGGCTCCACCCGGTCTACCGCCTTGTCGATGCGGGACTGTGCATCCTGAGAGAAAAGTTCGGACAGGCGCTGCAGCACCGGCTCCAGGCTGCCGCTGCGGGCACCGGAAACCAGCATCCGGCCGTAGAGCGGTTCAAATAGTTTCTGTTCATAGACCGCTGTGGCCAGACCCACGCCCTTGTCCTTCATCTGGCGGCGGCAGGCTTCCACCCGGTTTGCCACTGCTTTGTTGTCCACCATCTTGCCGGCGGATTCCATGGCGGTATCCACATCCACGCCGCTGGCCACATAAATCAGCAGGACCTCGGTAAAATTGGCTAAGGAAAGCTGCTGGGCAATACCCGAGAGTCCGGGTAGATGTTCTGCCAGATTCTTGAGCAGTTCCAGGCCTTTGGGCGTGCGGGCTGCCACGGCAGCGGCAATGAGGACCACCGCCGCCACCGCCGTGACCGCCAGGGCCAGCCAGCCGATGACATACGCCACCCGGATATACCCGTAGGAGGAGGTGGTCAGATCCCCCGCCAGGCTGACATACACTCCGGTGAACACCGGCAGCACCTTGGCCAGCAATACCCCCAGGATGGCGGTCATGAGCACCAGCAAAACCAAGGGATACAGCACGGCACTTTTGAGCTTGGCCTCCAGACGGCTGCGGCTGGCGTAATAGGCGGCCAGGCTGCGCAGAGTCTGCTCACTGCGGCCGGCGCTTTCGCCCACGCGGACCATATCCGAGACATGGGCCGGGAAAAAGCCGCTTTGGGCGATGGCTTCGGACAAGGTCCCGCCCTGCAGCAGCAGAAACTTCTGAATGGATTTGGCCGCATCATGGAAGCCGCCCTGGGTGCTGTCCTCCCCCAGAAGGCCGGCCGCTTCCTCGGCGCCGATGCCCGCGCCCAGCATCATGGCCATATTCTCGCAAAAAACGCTGACGGCCAGACTTTCCAGTTGTTTGTTTGCCATCTTTGTACCTCCCCCATCAGTAGGTCAAACGGTCGGTATAGCCGGTGCCGTCGCCGGTGTAGGCCGCCGACGCCCCCGCCGCAAAGGTCAGGTCGATGCGCTCCCAGCTGTGGGCCGGGGCTTCGATCTTGACGGTGATCCAGCCGGTTTCTTCCAGCCAGATCATGTTCCAGGCATGGTACAGATTTCCCGGCTGTACATACCCGGTGATCAGCTTGGTGGGAATGCCCTGGCTGCGCAGCATGGCGGCGGCCAGGCTGGCGTAATCATAGCAGATGCCCTTACCGGTACCGAGGGTTTCGTCCGGGTCGGGCAGATACCCCGCCTGCACCGTCTTGGCCTTGTTGGTATCGTAATCAATATTGTTTTGAATGTAGGCGTAGATGTTGGCCACCACCCCGGATTCGGTGCTGGCCTGGGCTGCCAGTTCCGCCGCCTTGGCCACACAGGCGGATTCCGCGGTGTAATTCACCATCTGGCTGGGCCGCAGAAAAGGCACGAATTCGCTTTCCAGCTGGACTGAAGCGGTGGTAGAATAGATCTCGGCGTATTTATCCTCGGTGGTGTTCTGCATCACCCGGAAGGTGTAGGAACCGCTTCCGCTCTGCAGCACATAGCACTGGGGCGTGCCGTCGGAAGGCAGGTCGTAATTATACTTTACCTCGCCGAAGACCACCTGAAATTTCAGGCGCTTGTCGCTAATGCCGCTGGCCGCTACATACCCCTGGCTGACATGGGACGTATCCACCTGCACACCGTTTTCACCCTGGGCTGCCTGGGCGTCGAAAACGCTGGTCTGCATGGGCGGGGCGGTGTATCCGCCTCCGGTGGTGCCGGGCACTTCCTGTTTGCCGTTTGCCTCGGCACAGGCGGCCAGCATCAGCGCCAGAAACAGGCACAGCACACGCTGCCAGATTTTCCGTTTTGCCAAGCGGCCACCTCCTTTTCCCCTGTTGATATCCATAGTCAATTTATTATACGACCAAACCGGGTTTCCGTTCAAGCGTTTGCAAGAACATTCCGCAAAAACAAAACCGGCCAGATGCCGCAAACGGGCTTGGCCGGTATACACAGTCCTATTCATGAACGGGCTTGCCGTAATTCAACCGCGGTGGCGGCGCATCAGCCAGTCTTCACACAGTTCGTATGCTTCCTGAAGCGAATTGGAAACGCAGCTGAACAGTTCCCCACTCTCCGCACGGTAGGAATACTCGATCTTCTGCTGACCGGATTTGGCCGCAACCGTCTTATAACGTTCCTCACCGGGTACCAGATATGCAACCTCCACAGGATAACCCCCAATACATTTTGTGCGGGCCTTTTGGGCCGCCGTGCTCTATTCTAGCACAACGGCATGGTTTTTCCCATGGATTTTGGGCCCGATGCCCTGCGGCGCACCAGTGCGGCAAAATGCCGGGTCCCGGTTTGCATCTTTGTTGCCGAAAGAACCTTTCAGAGGGTTTCGGTGGGCAGAATGTCCCCGTCCAGATTTTTCCAGGCAACGAGGTTTTCTTCCAGCATCATATAACCACGGGCGGAGTTTTCCTTGGGAATGGAGACCGAACCGGGGTTGAAGTACCGGTTTTCCTGCCCGAACGTCTGCCACGCCGGCACATGGGTATGCCCGTGAAGCAGGATATCCCCGGGGTGCAGGGCAGGCAGCTGTCCCAGGTGATAGTGGTGGCCATGGGTGGCAAAAATTAGCCGGTTGCCCGCCATCAGCAGGCAGTAGTCCGCCATGATGGGGAATTCCAGCACCATCTGGTCCACCTCAGTATCGCAGTTGCCCCGCACGCAGACCAGATCCTGCTTGCGGGCATTGAGCATGGCTGCCACCCCTTTGGGATCATACCTATCCGGCAGGTCGTTGCGCGGGCCGTGGTAAAGGATATCCCCCAACAACAGCAGCCGGTCGGGCTGTTCCCGGTCCATGGCCTCCAGCAGCTGGCGGCAGTACAGGGCAGAGCCGTGAATGTCGGACGCAATCATCAGTTTCATCTTGGCAACTCCTTCTCAAAAGGTCAGGCGCATCTGGTGCCAGCGCACCCCGCCGTGTACCGACCCGCAGAATCCTTCATCCGCAAATCCCAGTTTGGCATAATAGGCCAGACGGTACTCCTTGCAGGTCAGCACCAGGCCCCGCCGCCCCTGGCTGCGGGCATGTTCGGTCATGGCCTGCACCAGCCGGGCGCCGTATCCATGACAGCGGTCCTCTTCCCGCACATCCAGCCCGAAAATCATCTGCCAGGCCCCCTGCTCATTATGCAGATCCGCCCGCTCATACATCCGGTCTTCCAGGTCCGGCAGGTCGGTGACCATGCCGTTGATGAATCCGATCAGTTCTTCGCCTTGGGTCAGCAGCAGAAAATGCTGTCCGAATACCTTCAGTCTTTCCTCCAGCGACCGGCGGGTGGCAGCTTCCGCCGGCGGGAAGCAGGCGGCTTCCAGCGCGGCAACGGCATCCAGGTCCTGCAGGGTGGCGGTGCGTATCTGCATAGGTAGTTCCTCATTCTTTCTGCGGCGAAAAACGCCGCTTTTTTATGACAAGAAACAGCCCTGGCGCCGACGGCCGACGCCGTACAGCCCCAGGGCCTTTCTGTTTATTTCGTTTCGAGCAGAGCCGCCATGGCGTGCCCTGCCTGCCGGCCCACTTCTTCATAGGCGGACTGATGGTAATGGTACTGGTCCTTCATCTGGGACAGGCAGGAGGCAAAGCTGCCGATCATGGTCACATCCGGAAAGGTTTCCTTCAGATGTTCCTGGGCGTCCCGGATCACCCCGTACCGGTCATCCAGGGTCTTGCCGTCCTGTCCGTCCGGGGAAACGGGATATCCCACATAATTATAATGTCCGATCTGGATGAGGCCGCAGCTCTCGGCACCGGCCTGCCGCAGCATCTCCCAGATGCGGCCGAAATTATGGGCATACTGTTCCCGGGTCAGCCAGCGGTCCCCGTCGCTCTCCCCCTGGCACCATACCACCAGGGTGTGGGCCGGCCGGATGTGCTGAGATTCCAGATACGTCACCGCGCTGCGCAGGCGGTCGGCTGCATCGGCAGCCAGCCCCTCCTCCAGCCATTTGGCGGTGCAGGAACCGCCTTGGGAAGCCGATACCGCGATGACCTTGCGGCCTGTATCGGCGGTATAAGCGTTGAGGAACGCCGATACCAGACTGCCGCTTTTGTCGGTTTTGTCATTAATGCCGTCGGGGCGGTTTTCCGCAAAGCCGAAGGGCTCGGTCACCGGCACCAGACGGTCCGGCGCGGTCACGGCGCGGTATTCCAGCGCCGCATCTGCCGGGCACACCGAAGCCTGTTCCACTTCGCCCCGGCCCGCCATATTGGATTGTCCCGCAAACAGAATCAGGTCCGTCATTGTCCCGTCCCCTCACTCAATGAGCATAGCGTCGCCGAAGGAGAAGAAGCGATACTTTTCCTGCACGGCGACCTTGTAGGCAGCCATGGTCTTGTCATAGCCGTAGAAAGCGGCAATGAGCATGATCAGGGTGCTTTCGGGCAGATGGAAGTTGGTGACCAGGGCGTCGATGGCGTGCAGCTCCACCCCGGGATACAGGAAGATATCGGTGCTGCCGCTGCAGGGCACGATCTTGCCGTACCGGGCCCAGACGGCTTCCAGGGTGCGGCAGCTGGTGGTGCCCACCGCCACAACCCGGTGGCCGTTGGCCCGGGCCTCATTGATGGCGGCCGCGGCGGCCTCATCCACACAGTACCATTCGGTGTGCATGTGGTGATCCTCGATGGATTCCTCGTTCACCGGGCGGAAAGTTCCCAGGCCTACATGCAGGGTCACTTCCACGATCTTGACGCCCTTGTTCTCGATGGTCTTGAGCAGTTCCGGGGTGAAATGCAGTCCGGCGGTGGGAGCAGCGGCGCTGCCCAGCTCCTTGGCGTACACGGTCTGGTACTGGCTCTGGTCCTCCAGCTGTTTGGTAATATAAGGAGGCAGGGGCATTTTGCCGAACTCGTCCAGTTTTTCGTACAAGGTCTGGGTATCATAGGTGAAGGTGACCAGCTTGTTGCCGTCGGGCAGAGTCTCGTCCACCACGGCGGTCAGGCTGCCGTCGCCGAATTTCAGTTTTGTACCGGCCTGCATCCGGCGGCCCGGACGGGCCAGGCATTCCCAGGTATCCCCCTTGGCCTGGCGCAGCAGCAGCACTTCGCACACGGCGCCGGTGGGCACCTTATCGCCAATGAGGCGGGCGGGCAGCACCTTGGAATTGTTGAGGACCAGCACGTCCCCCGCGTTCAGGTGGCTGGGCAGGTCACGAAAGATCTCGTGCTTGATGGAATCATCCGCCCGGTTCAGCACCGTCAGGCGGG
>CAUEKL010000038.1 GCA_959018215.1 uncultured Gemmiger sp. | reverse complement strand
GGCGGATATGGTTGGTGACAAAGGTGGTGGCCACCGCCACCCCCTCCGCCTGGCGGAAGGTATTGTACTGCATGGAGGCGATAAAGTTGATGATGACCTGGGAGATCTGTACCGGGGCGGAATCGGGAATGAACCCCAGCACCGCCACCGCCAGCATCTCGATGAGGATGAGGATGGTGTCCCACCGGATGTTCAGCCGGTGTTTGAGGGGATTGGGCAGCAACTCAGACACAAAGGCGCCCAGAATGTACGCCGAGATGGGCACCAGGTAGTACACCGCCTTGCCCCACTGGGCCGACCCCAACGCCAGGCCCATGAGCACCACGTTGCCGGTCTGGGCATTGCAGAAGATGCCCCCGCGCAGCAGATAGGTGTACGCGCCCCAGAACCCGGCCACGCCGATCAGGGTAAAATACACCCAGTTTTTTTCACAGGTAAGGAATCGCTTTTGCATATCACTATTTTTTACCACAGTACGCCTCTTTTCCCATTTCTTTCGCGGCTTTTCCATTATACTCCTTTTTGGCCCGAACGCAAATTTTTCCTGTCCCGGTTGGGGCCGGGAACGGGAACCTTTTGAAAAATCCGCCGGATTGGAGTATGATAAACAGGTAAAAACAGACAGAATACCGCATCGGTTCGGAAAGGAGCAGAACCATGGACACACCGCTGATTGATTCCCTGACCCGCAGAATGTTTGCCTTCAACGCAGGAGACGCCAAACGCATCCAGCATCTGATGAAGGTGCACCGCTTTGCCCAGCTCATCGGCCGCATGGAGGGGCTGGACGACCACACCCAGCTGGTGCTGGAGTGTGCCGCCCTGGTGCACGACATCGGCATTCGCCCTGCGGAGGCCAAGTACGGCAGCTGCACCGGCAAGTTGCAGGAGCAGGAAGGCCCCGCCTATGCCCGGCCGATGCTGCAGGAGCTGGGGCTGGCCCCGGCGGATGTGGACCGCATCTGCTATCTGGTGGGGCACCACCACACCTACACCGGCATCGACGGTGCGGATTATCAGATTCTGGTGGAGGCGGACTTCCTGGTCAACCTGTATGAGGACGGGGTGGGCGAAGAAGGCATCCGCCACGCCATGGACGCCGTTTTCCGCACCAAAGCGGGGCGGGACCTCTGCGCCGAAATTTACGGGATCCAGTGAAGCGTGCCTTTTTCCCAGTTTTCCCAGACAGAACCACCCCCGCCGGGACTGCTGCCCCACGGGGGTGGTTTTCTCCTGCTTGTATGGTGCGCGGGATTCCTCAGTCAGTCTCCTCGCAGGGGTAGCGGATGCCCATCTGGGCCCGCAGATGGTCCATCTGCTCCATCATGTGCACCGTCTCGGCGTGGGGCATGGAGGGGCACTCGGTCAGGCCCTTTTGGATGCAGTCCACCGTCTCCAGCACCTCGTACTCATACCCGGTGAGCTGGGGCGGGCAGTCCAGGCTGTGGATCAGCCGGTTTTCGGCATCATAGACCCGCAGGCCCTGGGGGTTGTTGATGTTTTCCACCATCATGTATCCCTTGGTGCCGTAGATGACCCCGTACCGGTCGGACACCGCGTTGGCGGCGGCGGTCAGGTTGGCCACCCGGCCGTCCTGCCAGGTCAGGGTGATGCTGTCGGTCAGGTCCACCCCGTTCTCGTTCTTGGTGCACAAGCCCCGAACGGCGTCGGGACGGCCGAAGACCATCTCCGCAAAGTTCAGGGTGTAGACGCCCACATCCAGCAGGGCGCCCCCGGCCAGTTCCGGCACCACAATCCGGTGGTTGCCGGTGATGAAGTAGCCCAGGTTGGCGGTGAGCAGCCGGGGTTCCCCGATGAGGCCGGAATCCAGCGTTTCCCGAATCAGGCGGCGCATGGGCTGGTAGCGGGTCCAGATGGCCTCGGTGACCAGTACCCCTTTGCTGCGGGCATAGCGGATGGCGTCCTGGGCCTGGCGGGCGTTGACGGTAAAGGATTTTTCGCACAGAATGTGCTTGCCGAAATCGGCACAGAGTTTGATGTGGTGATAATGATGGGAGTGGGGCGTGGCGATGTACACCAGCTCCAGCGCCGGGTCGGCCAGCATCTCCTCATAGCTGCCGAAGGCCTTCTGCACCCCGTTTTCGGCGGCAAAGGCGGCGGCCCGGTCCTTGTCCCGGGCGCCCACGGCGTACAGTTCCACCTCCGGGTGTCCGTTTTCGTTGAGCAGGCGGACGGTTTTTGCCATGACGCGGGCAATATTGCCGGCCCCCAGAATTCCCAGTTTCATTGTGTTTTCCTCCTTGTTTCGGCAGGTGAGGTTCGGTTCTGCCAACAGTATACCACGGGCGGGGGAAATCCGGCAACCGCCGGGCCTTGACGTACCTGCCCCGCCGAGATACAATGTAGCCAATCCCGGAAGGGAAACCTTTGCATCAGGGAGGAATTTTTATGATCGTGTATTTTACCGGCACCGGCAACAGCCGCTACTGTGCCGAGTTTCTGGCAGATAAACTGGGGGATGTGTGCACCGATGCCTTCCACTGCATCCGGGAAAGCATCGCCGCCGACCTCACGTCGGACAAGCCCTGGGTCTTTGTGTCCCCCACCTATGCCTGGCAGCTGCCCCGGATCTTTGTGCGGTTCATCCGGGGCGGATGGTTCGGCGGCAGCCAGGACGCCTATTTCGTCATGACCTGCGGCAGTGAGGTGGGCAACCCGGAACCCGCCAACCGGCAGCTGTGCCGGGACAAGGGGTTTGTGTACCGCGGCACCGCCCCCATCGTCATGCCCGAAAACTATATCGCCATGTTCGGTGCCCCCGAGCCGGAGGCGGCCCGCCGGGCGCTGAAGTGGGACGTGCCCCGGCTGGGGGCGGCCCATCCGGCCCTGGAACAGGCTGCCGAACAGATCCGGGCGGGGCAGAATTTTCCCGCCCTGCCGGTGACCCCGGCGGACAAACTGAAATCCGGCCTGATCAACCAGGCCTTCTACCGCTTCCAGATCAAGGCCAGTCCTTTCACCGTGTCCGACGCCTGTGTGGGCTGCGGCCGGTGTGACGCCTGCTGCCCACTGGGCAACATCATGCTGCAGGACGGCCGCCCGGTGTGGGGAGACCGCTGCACCCACTGCATGGCCTGCATCTGCGGATGTCCCAGTCATGCCATTGAATACGGGCGCACCAGCCGGGGCAAGCCCCGGTACCAGTGCCCACCCTACCAGGCCGAATAACCGCAGAAAAAACCGCCCGGAGCCTTGCGCCCCGGGCGGTTTTGGTTTACAGGGAGGTACTGCCCGCCTCCACGGCAGTGCGTTTGCGGTAGACCCGGTAGCCCACCACAGCGGTGACCACCTCGGTGATCCAGAAGGCATGCCACACCCCGTCAGCCTGCCAGAACCGGCTGAGCAGAAACGCCACCGGGATGATAAAGACCGTATAGCGCATGAGGGAGATGATGAGGGATGCCCCGCCCATGCCCAGTCCTTCCAGCGCACCGGAGGAGATGACCGACACCGAGGAGATCAGAAAGCCCAGGCTGATGATGCGCAGGGCGGTGGAACCGGCGGCGATGGTGGCCGCATTTTCGGAAAACAGGCCGATGAGCTGCCCGGGCATCATCCAGCACAGCACGGTGCCCACCGCCATGATGGCGGCGGACAGGGCCAGGGCCACCCGGTAGATCTTGTGTACCCGCTCCCGTTCCCCGGCGCCGTAGTTGTAGCCGATGATGGGCCGCATGCCCTGCACGATGCCGTTGGCGGGCAGGTACAAAAAGGTCTGCAGCTTGTAGTACACCCCCAGCACCAGCACATACACCTGGGAGTAGGCCGCCAGGATGACGTTGAGGGCGGAAATGAGCAGGGAGGGCAGCGCCAGATTCAGGGAGGCAGGAATTCCCACGGCGTACAGCCGGCCCAGGATCCTTTTGTTGGGGCGCAGAAATTCCCGGCTGATGCGGATGTTCAGCGGATGCAGGATGTAGAAGATCAGGTACAGCAGCATGTTCACCACCTGGCCGATACCGGTGGCAAGGGCGGCGCCCTCGATCCCCATGCGGGGAATGGGTCCCAGGCCGAAGATGAGCACAGGGTCCAGCAGGATGTTGGTCACACAGCCGCAGAGCATGCTGATCATGGACAAGACCATCTTGCCCGCCGCCTGGTAGGTTTTTTCAAAGGCCATTCCAAGGGCGTTGAAGGTCGAGAAGAGGAAGGCCACATTGGCGTACCGCACCCCCATATCGATCACCACCGTGTCGGTGGTAAAGCAGCCCAGAAAGGCGGGCATACAGGCGATGCAGCCCACCGTGAGCACCAGCCCGTGCAGGGCGTTGCAGGCCATGCCCTGGGTGGCAGCCTGGTTGGCGCGGGTGGCCTCCCCGGCGCCCAGGTAGTAGGAAATGACCGCATTGATGCCGATGGCAAAGCCGATGGCCACCGCATTGATGAGGTTCTGGACCGGGAACACCAGGGACAGGGCGGTCATGGCCTGCTCACTGATTTTGGCCACAAAGTAGCTGTCCACAATGTTGTAGAGCGACGATACCATCATGGACAGGACCATGGGCAGCGACATGGACAGCACCAGGGGCAGAACGGGTTTTTGCTTCATGTAGGTTTGTTCCATAGGGGCGGGTTCCTCTTTCTGTGGGAGAGTAAAAAAGGCGGACAGGCAAAAAAAGCCACACGGGCTGCCCGGAACGAAGGGCATACTCGTGTGGCGAAAAGTAATCTTGTTTACCTAAAATCCACATCCGTTCCCAAAAAGGGACGGTTTAACAACGGTATACATAGTACTGCCGGCAGCGGAAAATGTCAAGAGCCGCAAGGGCGGAAAATTCTGCCGCTTTTCAGGAATGGAGGTCCTCATAGAAGGTATAGCCGTTTTTGCCGTTGCGCTTGCTGTGGTACATGGCGTTGTCCGCCCGTTCCAGGCTGCGGCCGTAGTCAAAGTGTTCGCTGGTGACACAGGTCAGGCCCATGCTGCAGGTCAGCACATTGCCGGAGTTGAGGCGCAGCTGATCCAAAAAGCGCTGCAGGCGCTGTTCCAGGCTGTCCCGGGGAATGCTGCCCCGGATGTACACCAGGAACTCGTCCCCGCCCATCCGGCCGATCACGTCCCCTTTGCGGAAGGTCTGCAGCAGCTGCCGGGACACGGTCTTGAGCATGGTGTCCCCTTCAATATGACCGTGCTTGTCGTTGATCTGCTTGAAGTTGTCCACGTCCAGCAGCAGCAGATAGCCGCAGGGGCTGGCGGTGGACTCGATGATGCTGCGGGTCATCTCCCGCTCAAAGGCGGTGCGGTTGTAGATCTCGGTGAGGGGGTCCCGGTTGGCGGCATCCAGCTGGGCCAGTTCCCGCTCCTTCTCGGCGTTCACATCCTTGAGATAGAGCAGGGCGTACACGCTGCCGGACAGCTGTTCCCGGAACAGATAGACGGTGAGCTCCACCCAGTGCAGCTCGTTGCCGATGCTGCGCCGGTAATAGAAGCGGTGGCTGAGATTGCCCTCCGCAAACAGCTGCTCCCGGGCGTTGGGGTCGGCATAATTGTGCAGGGCCTGCATTTCTTCCCGGGTCAGGCTGTGGCCCAGAGCTTCGCTCAGGGCCTGGAAGAAGTGACGCCCGGTGTGCAGGTATTCCTTTTCATAGCAATGCCACACACCGCCTGCCGCCTGCAGCTCATCCCGGTCCAGGTCCACCTCGGCATAGGCAATGGCCTCGCCCAGCAGCACCTGATAAAACCGCCGCATCCGCATGTATTCCACTTCCTGGGTGCGCTCGGCCCCCATGGGTTCCACCAGTACCAGCACCGTGTCCAGATCCTGCAATTGCTGGCTCATATGCTGCAGGCTCAGGCGGAACCATTCGTATTCTCCGCTTTTGGCCCGCAGCTGCAGCTGCATCTGCCCCGGTTCATCCCGCAGACGCAGGCGGGAGAAGGCTTCCGCAAAGGCATCGGCAAAGGCCGGGTGCACCAGCCCGCTTTCGATCCAGCATTGGGGGAAGTTCTGCTCCTGCTGGGCTTCCCCCTGCAAAAGGAACCGCCGGGTGTGGAAGAAGATGCTGGCGTTGAGCTCGTTGTACTCAAAGATATCCCGGTCACAGGCCGCGGGAATATAGGGCAGCATCTCGATGTCATCCACAATGCGGTGGTAGCCTTTCAGGCAGATGCGCCCGGTTTCGTCGGCGGTGCGTACCCCGGTGCAGCGCACCATCACGTCTCCCCGCTGGGGATGCTTCCAGGTATATTCCAGCTGGATCACCTTGCCGGAACTGACCATATTCTTCATGGAGCGGTCCACATATTCGTAATAGCCGGGATTGATGCGGTTGTACCAGAACTGGTAGCATTCAGCCTCTCCCATTGTGCCGGCCATGCCCAGGGTGCGGTTCATGGTATCGTCCCCCAGCATGGTCCGCTGTCCGGATTCCGGGTCCTGGTAGATCACCCACAGCCCCAGTCCCAGCCGGGCAAAGACATCCTGGCTGTCGGTATGCATCAGTTTCCGGTAGCGGTGTTCGCTGCGTTCCTGGTGCAGGCGGGTAATCAGGAAGTTTGCCAGCACCCGAATCTGGGAGTCATCCCGGATAGAGGTACGGGGATTGTCCACCCCGATGAAGCCGATGGTGCGTCCCCCGTCCCGCAGGGGCACTGCGATCAGCCGGGTGATGTTCTGGGCCTGCAGGACCTGCCACTCGTCGGGGTTCTGGGCACGGATGGTATCCAGGTTGAGGATGAGGACACTGCGTTCCCGTTCGAACTGGTCCATCCAGCGGCGCAGGGCCTCGGGCGGGACCTTCTGCAGGTTATCGTGCTGGGGTTCCACCCCGGACGCACACCATTCAAAGGTATTGCTCCAGAACCCCTTCCGGCCGGGAGTCGGCTCAAAGAGATAGGCGCGGTCGGCATGATAGTACTGCCCCACCGAGGCCAGGACCTTGTCCACCGCGTCGGCATAGCAGCCGTCACCGGAGAGGATGGCGGTGTTTTCCACGATCTTCTGGGCAAAGGAGAGCCGTTCACCGGTATCCCGGCTGACGTTTTCATGCTTGGTGATGTCGGAGGCAATCTCCAGGCGCATGGGACGGCCGCGGAACTCGATGAGTTTGTCCCGCAGGAGGAAGTGCCGCTTGCAGTATTCATTATAATGGTCCCAGACATGAAAGCTGTCCTGCCGCAGTTGGGGATTGGTGCAGTTGGGGCAGGGCGCGTCCCGCCCCTGCAATACCCGGTAGCACTTGCGGCCCTGGTAGTCCCGCACCCCGAACAGGCTCTGCCCCGCCGGGTTGAGATAATACAGCTCATAGGTCTCGGGGTCGCTGATGTAATAGATATTGCTTTCGGAGTTGAGCACCTTGAGGGCCAGTTCCCCTTCGTCACAGCAGAAATCCGGCAGGGTCTCCGCTGTCAGGCAGGTCAGCATGGCACGCATACGCCCCTGCCGCTCCCGGCAGGCCGGGTTGTTTTCCTCCAGGAAAAGGGCTTCCAGCTGGGCGGTGGTACAGGGCCGGGCGATGAGATACCCCTGCAGCAGCATGGGGCCCAGTTCCTGCAGAATGCGCAGTTCCTCCTCGTTTTCCACCCCTTCGCAGCACACGCGGATGCGGCTGCTTTCCGCCAGCTGGATCATATTGCTGAGCAGACGGTAGTTGTAGGCGCTGCGGTGGATGTTGCTGACGAACATGCCGTCGATCTTGATCTCATCCACTTCCAGCTCTTTAAGCCGGCTGAGGCCGGAATATCCGGTGCCGAAATCATCCACCGAAATTTCGATGCCGCTGAGTTTCCACAGCCGGAAAATTTCGTTGATGCGGGTGTATTCCACCAGTTCCAGGCTTTCGGTAACTTCCAGGGTCAGGGCACTGCCGGGCAGGCCGCTCTCCTTCAGGGCATCCAGCACATCCCGGGCAATGCTTTCCTCATAGAGCTGGGCAAAGGAGAGGTTGACGCTCATGTGAAAGTCCGGCACCTGTTCCCGCCAGATGCCGCACTGAGCCAGAGCCTGCTGCAGCACCCAGAGACCGACTTTCCCGATCTGCCCGGACTGCTCCAGAAGAGGGATAAACTCGGTAGGCGGTACCGCACCCCGCTTTTCCGACCAGTAGCGAAGCAGGGCTTCGGCACCATACAGGCAGAGATTGTCGGTGCGCACCTGGGGCTGGTAGACCACCGAAAAGCCGTGGAAGTTCTGTTCCACGCTGCGGGTCAGCTCGTCCTTCAGCTCCAGGACGCTGAGCTCTTTTTCATAGTCTTCCGCCGAGAAAAACACGATCTTATCCCGGCCCTGCCGCTTGGCGGTGGCCAGGGTGACCTCGGCATACTGGTACAGGGTCTCGGCGTCCGGGATGCGGTAGGTCAGCAGCGGCACGCAGCCCGCAGACAGGGTGCAGCAGTCGGCCATGCGCTTGCGCACATAGTGAAAGACTTTGGTGGCCTGGTCCTCATCCATATACGGCAGGATCGCCGCGTAGCAGTCCCCCACCGTGTGGTAAACCCGCTGGCGGCCGTAGACTGCCTCCTCAAAGGTGGCGTACAGCCGCGACAGCACCGTATCTCCGTACCGGCGGCCATGCTTGAGGTTGATGGAGCGCAGGTTGTCCACCCCGATGACCAGCAGGCTGGCCGGCGTCTTTTCTTCCAGATAGATCTCTGCATCCTGCTTGAGGCGGTTCAGGTCGAACACATCCGGCTGCTCGGTGAATTCGGACTCACAGGGGGCAACTCGCCCGATCATCCACTGGGGGTGGCCCTTTTCCCCGATCTGGCTCTTGCCGCAGCTGCTGACCCACACATATTCTCCCGCATGGGCCCGCAGGCGGTAACGGCCTTCGTAGGATGTCACCTCTCCCCGGCACAGACGCCGGAACTGCATAGCCAGGATGGGGCGGTCCTGCGGATGTACGATTTCATACAACTGCCGCGGGGTACAGGTATTTTCTTCCGTTCGGGGCAGAGCAAACCGCTCCCAGGTATTGCGGGAAAATACCGCCATACGGTCATGAAAATTATAATAGAAATAGTATTCATGGGAGCTTTCTCCCAGAAAATTCAGCGCATCGCGGGCTTCCCGCGTCAGCTTTTTCATGTCATAGTCCATGACGTTCCCCCGGCAGGTTGATATTGCACGGTATACCGGAACAAACCGGTCCCATGCAGGCACATGGTATTGTTTTTTATTATAGCAGAGCGCCCCGGGCCATGCAAGGCGCCGGGGTTGCTCCCCGCCTGCCGGGCCTGATATAATAAAGAAAACCCGTGAAAGGAGGCACCGCCCATGCCGCGGTATTTCCGCATCGGGGAGCTGGCCCGTCTGTACGGGGTCAGCGCCGATCTGCTGCGCTACTACGAAGAGCAGGACCTGCTGCGGCCCCACCGCACCGAAAACGGCTACCGCGCCTACAGCATCGAGGATGTGTGGCGGCTGAACGTCATCCGGGACCTGCGCACCCTGGACGTGCCGGTGGAGACCATCCGGGCCTATCTGCAGGACCACAGCGCCGCCACCACCCGCCAGCTGCTGGAGGATGAGCTGGCCCTGCTGGATGCCCGCATCCACCGGCTGGAGGGCCTGCGCCGCACGGTGCACCAGCGGATGGACAACTGCCGGCGGGCCTACAGCCTGCCCCTGGGGGAATGTTTTTTCCAGAAATTTCCGGCCCGGCGCTGCCATGCCCTGCACCAGCCCTACCGCACCGACGCCGAGATGGACCCGCTGATCCAGCAGCTGCGGCGGTTCGACCCCGACCATCTGTATGTATGGGGCAACGACGGCATCGGGTCCTTTCTGGACCTGAACGCCGCCAAACGGGGAGACTGCCAGCGGTATACCGGCGTATTCATCCTGCATCCCAAAGGGGAAAGCACCCTGCCCCGGGGGGAATATCTCTGCCTGGCTTACCGGGGTCCCAACAGCCGGAACGCCGACCTGGTGCCCCGCCTGCTGGCCGAAGCCCACCGGCAGGGCTATGCCCCCCAGGGGCCGCTGCTGGAGTTTCTGCTGGCGGACATCCACATTTCCGGGGATGAGGCCGACCATGTGACCGAGCTGCAGCTGCGGGTGCGCCCTGAAACCGAACCATAAAAAACAGGCCGCTCCCCTGCCGGGGAACGGCCTGCTGCTTTACGGGCCTTGCGGTCCGTTTTTTCAGTTGTTGGTGTACTCGTCCGCCAGGGCCGCCAGGATGCGGGGGCTGGTCTCCCGGGTATCGGTCATGCGGATGGCGTTGCGCAGAGGCAGCACCGCACGGGGAGAGACGGACAGTTCGTCGATGCCGATGGCCAGGAAGGTCTCGGTCAGGGTCAGGTCGGCGCCCAGCTCACCGCAGATGCCGGCCCAGATGCCGTTCTTGTGGGCGTTGTCGGCCACCATCTTCAGCATGCGGAGCACCGCAGGATGATGGGGATCGTAGAAGCGGCCCAGGTCGTTGTTCTGACGGTCACAGGCCAGGGTGTACTGGGTCAGGTCGTTGGTGCCGACGCTGAAGAAGTCCACTTCCTTGGCCAGACGGTCGCTGAGCATGACGGCGGCGGGGGTCTCGATCATGATGCCGATCTCCACATCCTCGCTGTAGGGGATGCCCTCAGCCTTCAGTTCCCGCTTCACATCCTCGCACTGGCGCTTGGCTTCCCGCACTTCCCACACGTTGGTGACCATGGGGAACATGATGCGCAACTTGCCGAAAGCGGAGGCGCGGTAGAGCGCGCGCAGCTGGGTGTGGAAGACCTCCGGCCGGGTCAGGCAGATGCGCAGCGCGCGCATGCCCATGGCGGGGTTTTCCTCATGAGGCAGGTTGAAGTAGCCGATCTGCTTGTCCGCACCGATATCCAGGGTACGGATGATGACTTCCTTGCCGTCCATGTCGGCCAGAACCTGCTTGTAGGCTTCAAACTGCTGGTCCTCGGTGGGATAATCCTCGCAGTTCAGGTACAGGAACTCACTGCGGAACAGCCCGATGCCGCCGCCGTCGTTGACCTGCACGGCGTGGACATCCTCGGGGCTGCCGATATTGCAGTAGACGCGGATGCTCTTGCCGTCCTTGGTGACGTTGGGCTGGCCCTTCAGGGTCTCCAGCAGGCGCTGCAGGCGCAGCTGCTCTTCCCGCTTCTTCATCATTTTCTCCCGGGTCATGTCGTCGGGATCAATGACCACGCTGCCGGTGGCGCCGTCGATGATGACCTGACGGCCTTCATACTCCGGCTTGAGGGCGTCGCCCACGCCCACAATGGCGGGAATGCCCATGGTGCGGGCCAGAATGGCGGTGTGGCTGGAACCGGAACCGCCTGCGGTGATGAAGCCCAGGATCTTGGACTTGTCCAGCTGAACGGTCTCGGAGGGAGCCAGGTCGTCGGCGGCCAGCAGCACCGGCACGTCGGAGGCGATGCCCCCCTGAACGGCGCCGCCGAGAATGGACAAAAGACGGCGGGACACATCCTTGACATCGGCGGCACGGGCCTGCATATAGCTGTCGTCCATAGCCTCGAACATCTCGGCAAACTGCAGGGAAGTATCGGCAACGGCGGCCTCGGCGTTCATCTTCTGGTTGGTGATACGGTCCTCGATGGCCTCCTCATAGTCCAGATCCTCCACCATCATCTGGTGGGTCTCAAACAGCATGGCGGCTTCGTCGCCGGCTTCAGCGCGGGCCTTTTCGGCCAGGTCGCCCAGCTGCTCGATGGCGCCGGTTTGGGCGCCCTTGAAGCGATGCCATTCGGCGTCGGTGTCTTCCACGGTATAGCGCGGAATGGCGGTCTTGGCACGATGGTAGAAATACAGCGGGCCGATGCCCACACCGGACGATACGCCCTTGCCCTGAATACTGATCATTGGCTTACACCTCATTCAATCCATAGAAATACGAAAAAGCGGCCAGCCAGGTGGCTGGCCGCAGACGGAGTCTTGGCAGAAATTACAGGTTGGCCTTGAAGAAAGCTTCCAGAGCGGGAGCTGCGGTCTCTTCGTCGGCACCTTCCACCTTGACGGTGACGGTGTCGCCGCACTTGACGCCCATGCCCATGAGGGCCATCAGCTTCAGGGCATTGACAGACTTGTCGCCCTTGGTGATGGTGACGGTGCTCTGATATTTCTTGACTTCCTTGACCAGCAGGCCGGCGGGACGAGCGTGGATGCCAACGGCTTCCTGGATGGTATAAGTGAATTCTTTCATAATCGTTTCCTCCCATATGCGCCGGTAAATCCGGTGCTGACGTGATATTATTATAGTAGCATGTTCGGGCCGCAACGTCAACCAAAAGTGGGCACAAAGTATCGCGCCTTTTCGTTCTTTTTGTATATTGGTGAAATTTTTGACAAAAATATCGGCCGAAAAAGCGGTGTTCGCGCCGGGTCGGTGTCCGTATAGACGGTCTTTGAGCGCTCTTCCCGGCTTTATCCGTCTATGAGGCCCAGGCGGACAAAGGCATTGTACAGGCCGTTTTCCTCCACATCGTCGGTGACGAAATCGGCGGCGGCGCGGATCTCCGGCCCGCCGTTGCCCATGGCCACCCCTACGGCGCAGGCCTCCAGCAGCGGCAGGTCCACCTTGGCGTCGCCGAAGCCGATGGTGTCGGCCCGGTCGGCCCCCAGATGGTCCAGCAGGACCTGTACCGCGTGGGCCTTGGTGATGTTCTTCACCCCCATGTCCCCGAAAAGGGCGGTCTCTCCCCTGCCGCCCCAGGTGCCGGGCTGCAGGTCGGGGAACGCCTCCACCGAGTCCAGGTGGTCCTGATAGCTGTGCAGGATAAAGCTGATCTTGTTCACATCGTCCCGGTAGAGCTGCTCCCCCTGCAGGCCGAACTGCAGGTCGGGGAAGATGTCCCGCACCGTCAGCCCTTCCACATCCTTGCCCTTGCGGCGGATGTATTCCAGCAGGGTGGGCAGGGCCACCTCCTCAAACCGTTCGCTGGCAAACAGACCGTTGTTGCTTTCCAGGTAGAATTCCAGGTCCCGGGCGTGGAGCCAGTCCACCACCCGGCGGCACTGGTCCAGGCTCAGCAGCTGGTGCATGATGACCTGACCGTCATCCTCCACATAGCTGCCGTTGCCGCCCAGCAGGCCGTTGATCCCCAGCGCCCACAAGTCGGGGTAGATTTCGGCCCGGCTGCGGCCGGTGCACAGGTAGACCCGGTGGCCGTTGGCCCGGGCCTTGCGCACGGCCAGGGCGGCGGAGTCCGGCAGACGGTTCTGGTAATCCACCAGGGTGCCGTCCACATCCAGAAAAATGATCTTGGGCATCAGCGGTGTTCCTTTCCTTTGATAAAAAACAGCGGGGCGCATCGGGCCCACGGCCCGGTGCGCCCCGTGCTTTTATGATGAAGCGGAGAATGTCGGATCAGGTCAGGTCCTCGCCGTTGGTGGCGATGACCTTCTTGTACCAGTAGAAGGAATCCTTGCGCAGGCGGCTGTAGTCGCCGGTGCCGTCATCGTACTTGTTGACGTAGATGAAGCCGTAGCGCTTGGCCATCTCACCGGTGGAAGCGGAAACCAGGTCGATGCAGCCCCAGGGAGTGTAGCCCATCAGGTCCACACCGTCCTTGACGGCCTCGGCCATCTGCTCGATGTGCTGGCGCAGGTAGTCGATGCGGTAGCTGTCGTGGACGGTGCCGTCGGCTTCCAGGGTATCCCGGGCGCCCAGGCCGTTTTCCACCACCATCAGGGGGATGCGGTAACGGTCATAGATCTCGTTCAGGCTGTAGCGCAGGCCCTGGGGATCGATCTGCCAGCCCCACTCGGAGGCCTTCAGGTAGGGGTTCTTGAAGCCCTGGGCCACGTTGCCGTCGGTCTTGGCGGCATCCTTGTGGGTGGTGATGCAGTTGGACATGTAGTAGCTGAAGGTGTAGAAGTCCACGGTGCCTTCCTTCAGGATCTCGGCGTCGCCGGGCTCCATATGGATGGTCACGCCCAGGTCCTCCCACAGACGCTTGGCAAAGGCAGGATATTCGCCCCGGACCTGCACGTCGGAGCAGTACCAGTTGGTCTTGCGCATGGCCTGCTGGTTGGCCAGGATGTCGGCGGGGTCGCAGGTGTAGGGATAGCTGGTGATGAAGCAGTCCATGTTGCCCATCTTGTATTCGGGGTAGTTGTCATGGGCGTACTTCACGGCCAGGGCGCTGGCGATGAACTGATGGTGCAGGGCCTGCAGGCGGGTCTGGGGATCGTCGGGCATGGCCACGGCGGGGCCGCGGTAGCCCTGGCAGGTGCCCAGGGAGAGCACGCCGCCGAAAGGCATCATGCCGGCGTTGATCTCGTTGAAGGTCAGCCAGTACTTGACCTTGCCCTGGTACCGGGCAAAGATGGCCTTGCAGTAGTTCATGTAGAAGTCCACCAGCTTGCGGTCCGCCCAGCCGTTGTACTTTTCCACCAGGGCGTAGGGCAGCTCATAGTGGCTGATGGTGACCAGGGGTTCGATGCCGTGCTTCTTGCAGCATTCAAAGACGCGGTCATAGAAGGCCAGGCCGGCCTCGTTGGGCTCGGTCTCCTCCCCGGTGGGGAAGATGCGGGTCCAGTTGATGGAAGTACGGAAGGTCTTGAAGCCCATCTCGGCAAAGAGGGCGATGTCCTCCTCGTAGTGATGATAGAAGTCGATGGCCTCATGGCTGGGGTAGAACTTGTCCGGTTCAATGGTGGGGGTCAGCAGTTTGGGGGTGGTGTGGGTGCCGTTGGTGCACATATCGGG
>CAUEKL010000037.1 GCA_959018215.1 uncultured Gemmiger sp. | reverse complement strand
GCCCGCAAGACCTTTTACATCGAATACTTTCTGTGCAACCCGGCCCTGGCCCAGGCGGAGCCGGTGCTGGTCTGGAACGACCCCGCCGCCCGGAAAGCGGGCAAGCGTCCTTCCTACTGCATGGTGAATGTGGGCTTCTGGGGCCGGGAGAAGGGCCAGCTGCACCGCTTTTTCCCCTGGAGCGAGGTACATATCCCTCTGGGGCAGCCTCTGGACCTGCAGGCCGGGGACTGCACCTGCACCGAGACCCGCATGACCGGCCATGTGAAGGTGACCCCGGAACAGGCCGCCGCCCACCCCGAATGGATGAGCGACGCCGGGGAGATGGAATGGGACATTTGCATCCGCAAGCTGGTGGCCTACCATGTGGGATACGGGGCGTCCCGGTTTTTCCGGGCCATCAACGCTTTTGAGATGTTCTGGCATGCCGAGGGGATGAAGACGGCCTTTGAGGGTCGGCTGCGGCTGAACGGGGTGGAGTACCGGGTACGCCCCGAGACCTGCTACGGCTACGCGGACAAAAACTGGGGCGGGGATTTCACCTCCCCCTGGGTATGGCTGTCCTCCAACGATCTGGTGAGCAAGATCACCGGACAGCGGCTGACCAACAGCGTGTTTGAGGTGGGCGGCGGCAATCCCAAGGTGTTCGGCATCGCCCTGGGCCGCAAGCTGCTGGGTCAGTTCTACTACGAGGGCCGGGACTATGAATTCAATTTCAGCAAGTTCTGGACGGGCAGCCGCACCTTCTTCGACTGCACCGAGACGGAGGATCAGATCCTGTGGAAGGTAGTGCAGACCACCTTCACCGCCCGGATGGAGGTGGAGATCACCTGCCCCAAGGCGGAGATGCTGCTCATCAACTACGAATCTCCCGACGGATACAAGCGGCACAACCGGCTTTGGAACTGCGGCAACGGCCGCGGCACCGTGCGGCTGTACGAACGGCAGCGGGGCGGGTGGCACCTGGTGGACGAGGTAGCCGCGGGCAGCGTAGGCTGCGAGTACGGCGTCTACTGAGGCCCCGGAGTTCTGCCCTTGTTGCGCCCGCCGCTTTTCAAAGAACATTTTTGTGAGGAAAGCCATGTCATACACAGATGCACAACTGACCGAGGCGGAACGCCAGATCGAATCCACCCTGCACAAGCTGCGCCAGGTGGTGAAAACGCTGGAAGCCAAGGAGAACCCGGAACGGTACAAATCCCAGCTGACCCTGGCCCGCCGCCGTATCGAGGCTTTTACCATTGCCGTGGACCTGATCTGCCGGGAACAAGGAAAAGTTGAATAGACAAAAACCCCCGTGCCTTCTCCCAAAGGAAGGCACGGGGGTTTTCTCTCAGGCGGCCTGCCGCTGCTGCAAAAAGTCCGTAATAGCTTCCACCGTCTGGGCCTGCTGTTCTTCGGCGGAGATGGTGGCCGGGGCGTCCCCCTTCTGGGGGCCGTAGTTGCCGAACTGGGCGTGGTTGCCGCCCTGGATCTCCACCACATTCTCGGTATAGTCCAGTTTGTCCTCCACACTCTGGTTCAGCGAACCGTACACCGTCAGGGTGTCGGCGGGCGGATAGTCGCCGTAAATATAGGCTCCCAGCAGAATCAGGCCGTCCACCTCGTCAGGGTGATCGGCGGCAAACTGGGAGGCCATGGCCCCGCCCATGGAATGCCCGGCGATGTACCAGTGGCTGTACTGGGGGAACCGGGCCATCACGTCCTGGGCGGCGTCGGCATCAAAAATAGCCATATGGAACGGCATATCCACCAGAATGCAGGTCAGGCCGGTCTGCCGCAGGCTGTCCAGCAGCGGCAGGTAGGCTTCCGCCTCCACCTTGGCACCGGGGTAGAAGATCAGGGCTGTATCTCCCGGCACCGACGGCGCCAGAATGGTCAGGTTGTCCTGTACCGTGATGCCGCTGCCGTCGTTCATTACCGCCAGGGCCACATCCTCGGCCCGGTAGTAGTCGGACACATACCAGAAAAATGCCCCTGCCAGAAGCACCAGCACTGCCAGCAGGATTCCCGCTATGCGCAAGGGCCATCGTTTTTTCGCTGTGTTTTGCCGTTTCATACAGGTTCCTTTCCTTGGGCCAGCCAGGCATCCGCTTCGGCCCTGGCATGGAAGATATACAAAGTACGCCCCTGCCGGTATCTTTCCAGAAGATCATAAATGACCGGCAGCTGCTTTTGAGGGAAATTCTCGATCCACCGGCGGAACTCCGGATCAAAGGTTTCTTCCAGCCAGGGCAGGTCTTCATGGGGCTTTCCCACCCGGGCCGCCGCCCCGGCCAGGCAGACTTCCTGCGGATAGTCCAGCAAAAATACCGTGTCGCAAACCTGCAGGCGGCGCTCCATGGTGCGCAGATAGTTGCCGTCGATGATCCAGCGGTCCTGGGCCAGAATCTCCTGCAGCCGGGCGTCGAAGTCGGCGCGCAAGATCTGTGTACCATCCGGTTTATGCCAGATCTGGTCCAGATAGACCAGCGGCAGCCCGGTTTTATCCCGCAAAGCCCGGGCGAAGGTGCTTTTGCCCCCGCCGGGGCAGCCGATGACCAATACCTTTTGCATCTGCTTTTCCTCCTGGCTGCATTGAGACGTTCTTTTTATTATAAAGAAGTGCTTTTTCTCCGTCAACCGTCCCCCTTGAATGCCGGTTAGAAAAATCTGCCCGACACTTAACAGCACCTCCCTTGTGAAAGCCGACCCGGCCGCGGTACAATACAGGTACAGAGAACCGCGCGGCGCTGAAATCACACAAAGTGAGGTATCCGTTCCTATGGAAAACATTTCCCGCACGTTAGGCGGCAGCATTGCCGCCCTGCGCAAAGCCAAAGGCCTGACCCAGGAACAGCTGGCCGACCGGGTGGGGGTGTCCGCCCCGGCGGTGAGCAAGTGGGAGACCGGCAACTCCTGCCCGGACATCGCCCTGCTCTGTCCCCTGGCCCGGGCGCTGGACACCAACGTGGACACCCTGCTGCAGTTTGAGGAGACACTGGCCGATGAGCAGGTCATCGCCCGGCTCAACGCTCTTCTGGAGCAGGCTTTCGCAAGCGGGGACGTGGACGCCGCCCAGCAGCAGCTCACCGAACTGCTGCACCGGTACCCCAACTGCACCGCCCTGCAATACAACGCGGCGGCCGCCTATGATTCCTTCCGGCTGTTTTTTCCCACGGTGGACCCGGCGCTGCAGCAGGAATGAAAAGACCGAAAAGGCGCACTGCTGCGCCAGGTACGAGCATCCGGCAATGCGGCTTACTGGCAGGGAGCCACCATCGGACTGGCGGCCATGGAAATTGCCCAAGGCGACCCGGAACAGGGTGCCGCCCTGCTGAAGGAACTGTCCCCGCAGGTGCGGGACCCTTCGGACATATGGGCGCTGTATTACCTGAAAACCGACCGGCCGGACCAGGCCCTGGAGCTGACCCAGAAACAGCTGTACCGGGTGGTGCACCAGACCGTCACCGCCCTGATGACCCTGACCAACCCCAAGGTACTGCCGGACCCGCAGCGGCGGCACAAGGTCCTGACCGCCTACCGGGCGGTGGTCGATGCCTTCGGACTGCCGGACAGCAGCGACGTGCTCTGGCTGGAGTGGTATCTGGAACAGGGGGACATCGAACAAGCCGCCGCCTGTTTTGTGCGGTATGCCGAAAGCCTGCTTGCCCCCGTCCGTCTACCCGACCCGGACCTGTTTGCCCCGGGCCTGACCGTCCAGACCGATGAGCCGCCCCGGGCGCCCGCCCGGGAGATGCAGCGTCTGGCGATAAAGTCCCTGACCGAAGAAGACCGCTACCGGCCGCTGTGGGACTTTCCGGCCTGCCGGGACGCCCTGGCGCGGCTGAAAGAAGCCGTGGCTCATGCCGCTTCCTGAGCACAGGTCCGCCTTGTCTTCTGCAGGCAGGGCATCTGCCGGAAGACTTTTCCGTCATAATACCAAAAACCCCCGGCGGGGGACCTCTGCAACGGCAGAGGTCCCCACCGGGGGTTTGTTGTTTGGTCAGCCGGTCATGCGGCTGTCACCGCAGGGCCATCACTTGGTGATGGTGAAGGTGCGGGTGATGGGCAGGGCAAAGTAGTTGCCGCCCAGGATGCACACGGTCATCACATAGCTGCCCGGCTCAGTAGGCGGGGTGGTGGTGCTGGAGTACAGACGCCACTTGCTGGTGAAGCCGGTGTACAGGTAATGGACGCCGCTCTGGTCCACGGTCACATTGCCGTCGTAGCTCAGGACCGCGCTGAAGTCAAAGTTCTTGGCCTGTTCAGCGGTCATCTTGCCGGTGATATCCTGGTTCCAGGTCAGGTGAGCACCGCTCAGCCGCATCTTGACCAGCAGGAAGCCCATGCCCACGCCGGTCTCGTAGTTCTTGTTGTCGCTGACAACGCCTACGGTGTACAGGCCGGCCCGGTTGGGCGTGCCGAAGGAAACGCGCAGGCTGTCGGTAACAGAAGGCAGCTTGTTGATCACGGTCAGGATCTGGCCAAAGGTGCCGGTGTCAATGTTCAGCGTGGCCAGCAGGTCCAGCAGCTCCTGGGTGCTGAGCAGCTGGCGCAGCTCGCCCAGGGTCATGCCGTCATTCATCAGCTGGGTAAAGCTCTTGCCGTAGATGGCTTTCACCACCGGGTCCAGCACCTCCAGGAAGAGGGAGTTGGTGTAACGGTCGGGCAGGTCCAGATAGATGGCGGTGGTCACGTTGCTGGTGACACCGGCATACACGGTGTACAGGTCGAACTTGTCCGCCGGGTCGGTGGTGATGAAATCGGAAGACAGCTGTTCGTCCGCGTAGATGTTGGTGGAATGGACGCTGACGCTCACCTTGGCCTTGTTCACGGTCACGGTGCCTTCGGTTGCATCACTGGGGCGATACTCGGAATCACCCTTGAAGCTGACGCGGATAGACTGGGCATCGCCTGCGCCCATGGCGGGGAAGGCACCCAGAACGGTATTGCCGATGGCGTAGGTCTTGCCTTCAATGGGGACCCATTGGGTCAGAGAGTTGGTATCGATCAGATTGTCCAGATCACCCAGATTGCCCAGGCCCAGGTCTACACCGCTCTCGATGTCGGTGAGTTTGGCCTTGTACTCGATGTCAAAGTCGTCCAGGGTCAGGGTTTCCTTGGCGGGCAGGGTGGAGTTATCCCAGTCGATGACGTTGTCGAAGATGGCCTGCTCCATCACCGACGAGTCCATGTTGTAAGTAAAGGAAACGCCGCTCTTCAGGGCCACGCTGCTGGCAACGCGGTTGTCGGTGGTGGTCACGTTCACAACCACCGAGTTGCCGCGGTACTCCCGGTTGCCGTCCCAGGAGATCTTGATTTCCCAGGTGCCGGTGCCGAAGGACAGCAGACCGGTGGGGTCGGAGTAATCCAGCGGCTGATAGACAGGGAAAATACCGGTCTTGTCGGTGTTGTACTCCACCGTCACATCGGCGGCAGTCAGCGTCACCGGAGAGGTGGAAGCCACGACAGCGTTGTAGATGGCGGCAGCAGTGGCTTCATAGTCATAGCTCTGCTCATCGTTGAAGGCCATGCCCACTTCATAAGAGCCCTCGTTCAGGGTGAACTGGAGCTGCTCACGGTCTTGCACATCCACCGTGGCTTCCACGGTAGTGGGGGCATAGTCCTTGTTGCCGGACCAGGAGATGCGCACCTTCTGGGTACCGGCCGGCAGGGACGGGTAGTTCAGGCCCGTGGAAGTGCCGCCTTCCAGGGGCACCCAGGCCTGGCCTATCATGTCACCCAGAGAACCTGTCTTGGCTTCTGCGTAGTAGGTGATGTCCACATCGTCCACGGTCAGTTCGGGGTCGGAGGAGGCAATCACAGCGCTGAAGACATCGCTGTACAGCTTGGTGGTATCCAGCTGCAGATCCTCGGTCAGAGCCAGCTTGACCGACGGGTTTTCGTTGGTCACGATGGTCGCTTCGGGACGGTTGACCACGTCAATCTCAGCTTCAATGGTGGTGGGGGCGTACTGCTGGTTACCGGGCCAGGAGATGCGCACCTTCTGGGTGCCGGCGGACATGGCCGGGTAGGTCAGCTCAACGAGGCCGGTACTGCTGTACTTGCCGCCTTCCAGAGGCACCCACGCCTTGCCCGCACCGGCCAAATCAAGGATAGCCGAGGTTTCATAGGTGACGGTCACATTGTCCGGGCTCAGGACATCCGAGGACGCGACCACCGCATTGAATACTGCTTTGCTGACGGCCTCATAGTCCACGTTCAGGTTTTCGTCCACGGACAGCGTAACCTCGTCCGGGGTTTCTTTCAGGGTATAGGGCGCTTCGCTGCGCTCGGTCAGGGTAACGGTGGTTTCCGCCGAAGCATCATAATACTGGTCATTGCCGCCAAAGGAAATGCGGATCTGCTGCTCACCGGTGGAGATAGCGGGGTAATGCAGTCCCGTGATCCATCCGCCCTCCAGCGGCGCCCAATCGTTTTTCGAAACAACATCTGCTTCACCACGATATTCAATGGTCACATCATCCACGGTCAGTTCCGGGGTGGAGGAAACGACAAGTGCCTCGAAGAGACTTTTCTTCAAAGCGTCATAATCCACAGTGCCCTCCTCCGTGTAAGGAAGAGCCACAGTGGCGCCCTCATTCAGCGTGATGGAAGAAGACAGCTTGGCCGCCTTGGTCAGGGTAACTTCCTCTGTCTCACCGGCCAGGCGGACCTGGTAAGAGCCGTCATCATTGGCTTGAAGTGCGGGGTGGGTAAAAGTTGTCGGTACAAACACGACATTTTTCTCACTGGTAAAGCCTTTCACAGGACCCCAGGCGTCATTGGTCAGCAGACCATTTTTACCGGTGCAGTAGTATTCCCACTCCAGGCTCTGGGGGTCCACGCCCTCCTTGTTCACCACGAGGGTGTTGAACAGGATCTGCTTTACTGCGGCTTCGTCCGCATCACTGGGGATCACGGCGGTGCCGCTCTGCAGCTGCACTTCTGCCAGCGGGGCCGCATCCCCCTGTTCCGACAGCATGGCCGGCATCTGCGCGGTGGGTTCGTTTTCCGCCGGAGCCGCTTCCGGTTCGGAAACTTCCGGCTCTTGCGGTTCTTCGGGTTTCTCGATTTCTTCGGGTTTCTCGATTTCTTCGGGTTCCTCGGGTTCCTCGGGTTCTTCGGGTTCCTCAGGTTCTTCGATTTCTTCGGGTTCCGGGATTTTCTCAGGCTCCCCGGAAATTTCCGGAGCGGGCGTCTGGTCCTGCTCCGTCACTTCCGAAGACTGCGGCACCGTCGTTGCCGGGGTCTCGGTTTCTGCCGGGACAGGGTCGTTGTTCAACAGGTCCGCACTTTCCGTTTGTACCGTGGAGACAGTGGGATCTGCCTCATCGGCCAACGCAGCGTACGGCATGCACTGCAGAAGCAGCAATGCCGACATTGCACCGGCCAATGCGCGTTTCCATTTGTTCATGGTCGGAATCCTCCTTCACATTCTGGTCCTTCCCCCGCCCTGTGCGAGAGTGCGGCCAGGCGGTACTTATTATAACTCGCCGGCCGGGAAGTGACCATGGAAGATCCCATCACAAACGCAGGTATTTATAATACTGTATCTCATATAAGAATCCGTGTTCCGATAAAGACCGGGTGCTCACCGCTTTCCCGGTGAGCATCCCCGGACACAGACTGCTAAAAAAGCGCGCAGACGGATATTTTGAAGTCATTTTTGATGGTAAAAAAAGGTACCTCTCCTTCGGTCCCGGTGGGTAGCTGTGACCGGCCTTTCCAAAAGCACATGGATTTTTGTGTTCACACTTTTTTCTTTCTTTTTTCCTGCTTTGCGGGCACTGTACCGCGCCGCAGCCAACCCTGCCTTTTACAGCCGCTGTACCAACATGGAAAACTGCTGCACCACCTGCTCCTTGCTCATCCGGCTGCCTTTGGTCAGCCACCATTGGGCAACATGGATGACCCCGCCGCTGTACAGCGCGGCCAGAAATTCCGGGTCCGGGCCCGGTTCGGCACCGGACTGCACCGCCGAGCGCAGGTGATTTTTCAGGTCCCGTTCCAGCTGCTCGCCCAACACGTCCAGTACCACGTTTTTCCCGTTGCTGTTCAAAATCGTGCGCACCATGCCCCGGTTTTCATCCAGGAAATCCAGCATGTAACAAAAGATCCGGGTCAGTCCCGCAGCGGGGTCCGTGCCGTCGGCAGTCGCTTCGGTGCGGGCGTTGTACTCCCGCTGCAGTTCCTGGATCATATAGGCCAGCAGTTCGGTCTTGTCACCAAAATGCTTATAAAAGGTGGCGCGGCGGGTCTGGGCCCGGTCGCACAGCTCACTGACCGAAATTTCATCAAAGCTTTTTTCACTCAAAAGCTCCCGCAGTGCTCCCAGCAGGGCCCGGTGGGTCTTTTGGATGCGCAGATCAACCTTTTCTTCCATGGTTTTTTCCTCCGTTCGGAAACAGTTTTCGTATATCTGAAAGATAATTAACAATTGTAAATAAACTGTACGTTGTCAAATATCCGAACACGATTATAATAGATAACAGTACGGATGTCAATTATCTATCTACTGTACGTTTCTGAAAGGAGATCCAGTATGAATATCTACAGCACTTTTTATCGTCCCAACAAGCCCCAGGGTATCGAGCAGCGCAAAGCCCACATTGTGGGCGGCGGCATCGCCGGTCTGGCCGCCGCGGTCTTTCTGATCGACGACGCAGGCATGCCCGGCGAGAATATCACCATCTATGAAAAGCGCCGGGATATGGGCGGCTGCTGCGGCATCGTGGGCACCGAGGGCGCCTACATCTGCCCCGGCGAGCGGGAACTCGAACCCTACATGGAATGTCTGTGGTACCTGTGCAGCAAGATTCCTTCGCTGGACACCCCGGGCCGCAGCGTGCTGGACGAGACGGTGGACGTGAACCGGGAATCCGCCATCCACTCCGAATGCCGCTGCCTGGTCAAGCAGGGCAACATCTGGGAGGATGTGCATGACTACCGCATGGACCCCGCCACCGCTGCCCGGCTGCAGACCTTCCTGACCGAGCCGGAAGAAAAGCTGGAGAATATGACCATTGAGGAGTACTTCGGCAAAAACAGTCCCTTCTTTGAGTCTGCCATGTGGTGGTGCTTCCATCCCATGCTGGCCTTCAAGCCCTACCACAGCGCCCTGGAAGCCAAGCGGTATCTGGCCCGTTTCGGCCTGGCCAACCGCATCGACTACCTGGAAGGCATCCTGCACACCAAGCGCAATGAGTACGATTCCATCATCAGGCCCATCATGGTCTGGCTGCAGGACAAGGGTGTCCGCTTCCAGTACGGCTGTGCCGTCTACGACCTGGAGATGGACGATGCCTGCAACACCGTGTACGGCATCAAGGCCAAGCTGGACGGCAAGGACACGGTCCTGCCCGTGGACGCCAAGGACTATGTGTTCGTGACCAGCGGTTCCCTGATGACCAACGCCCGGTTCGGCGACAACACCCACATTGCCGAGACGGTCCGTGACACCGAGGACCTGGGCCTGTTCAACATCTGGTGCAACCTGGCCAAGCGCAACGAAAAGTTCGGCCACCCCGAAAAGTTCCTGGGCCAGATCGACCAGACCAAGTGGATGAGCTACTTCATCACCGTCAAGGACTATCCCGAATTCTTCCAGCGTCTGGAGCGGATGAGCGGCAGCCCCAGCGGTACCGGCGGCATCATCACGGTGAAGGATTCCGGCTGGGAGATCAGCCTGATGCTGTATGACCGGGACTACTTCCCCAACCAGCGGGCCAACAACGAGGACGTACTGTGGGGCGACGGGCTGTTCGGCGAGCGCCCGGGCGACTATATCAGGAAGCCCATGGCCGAGTGCACCGGCGAGGAGATCCTGCTGGAGATCCTGTACCATTTCAACATGCTGGACATCAAGGGGGAAGTGCTGGCCCATGCCCACATTTCCACCTGCATGATGCCCTACATCACCAGCCAGTTCATGCCCCGCACCGGTACCGACCGCCCCCGTGTGGTGCCCGAAGGCTGCACCAACCTGGCTTTCATGGGTCAGTTCGTGGAGATTCCCGGGGACGTGGTGTTCACCATCGAGACCTCGGTGCACACCCCGCTGCAGGCGGTGTACCAGCTCACCGGGCTGGAGAAGGAGCTCATCGAGGTCTACCCCGCCGAGTACGACATGCGCTACTTCCTGGAGCGGATGAAGAAGTTTGCGGGCATTGAGGGTCCTGTCACCGAGAAGGACCTGCCCAAGATCAACCCGCTGAAGATCAACGAGATGAAGCACCAGCTGCTGGACAAGATCAACAGCATCCCGCCCTACTACATCATGTACCAGGGCAAGGACCGGAGTGTGGCGCTGAAAAAGTCGGTGCTGAATCCCCAGTTCCCCAAAACCAGATAAGTTCCGGGTGTCCTCCCCGTAAGATTCGGCCCCGCCGGTGTTTCTGCCGGCGGGGCCGATTTGTTTTTTGTGGCATGCCGGTCCGGCACTTGTTCCCCCCGGCGGGATGCGCTACAATAAAAGAAAATCACCATACCAAGGCCGGAAAAACATTGCCCGCAGGGAAACAGCCGCCCGACCCAAACCGCCGGACCGCGGCATCCCCCACAGGCTGACAGGAGATATTTCATGAACAAACAGGAAGTATATGCGTTTCTGGACGCCAAACAGATCGAACACGAAATCACTGAGCACCCCGCCGTCTACAACATGGAGGAGCTGGCCCGGGTACAGCTGCCCTACCCCGACCGGGATGCCAAGAACCTGTTTGTGCGGGACGACAAACGGCGCAGCTATTTCCTCATCACCGTACGGGGAGACAAGCGGGTGAACCTGAAGGATTTCCGCCGCAAACAAGGCACAAAGCCCCTGACCTTTGCCTCCCCGGAGGAATTGCAGGACATTCTGGGCCTGATTCCCGGCGCCGTGACCCCCTTCGGCCTGCTCAACGACGCCGAATGCCGGGTGCACTTTTACATCGACCGGGATTTCTGGCAGGGCTCCGGCCTGATCGGGGTACACCCCAACGACAACACCGCCACCGTCTGGCTGAAAGCCGAGGACCTGGTGGCGGTGCTGCGGGAACACGGCAATCCTGTGGATCTGGTGGAGCTGGACTGAGTTTCACCACCAAACATTCATTGCATCGCCGGAAAGGAGTGGACCTCATATGCCGATGCTTGGTGCTGTTGTGTTTCCCCATCCGCCTGTGCTGCTGCCAGAAGTAGGCAAAGGCCGGGAGCGGGAAATTTCCGCCACCGGCCATGCCATGGCCGAAGCCGCCGGGGAAGTGGCCCGGTGGAACCCCGAGCTGCTCATTATAGCCTCTCCCCATACCGTGCTGTACGGGGATTACTTCCACATCGCCCCGGGCAGCGGGGCCGTGGGCTCCATGGGGGCATTCGGGGCGCCCCAGGTGCGCTTGGAGGTGGGGTACGATACCCCGGTGCGGGAGGAGATCATCCGCCGGGCCCAAACGGCAGGCCTGCAGGCCGGGACCCTGGGGCAGCGGGACCCCAGCCTGGACCACGGGGTGCTGATCCCGCTGTACTTTCTGCGCAAGGCAGGGGTGACCTGTCCCATTGTGCGGATGGGCCTGTCCGGGTTTTCGGCTCTGGACCATTACCGGCTGGGGCAGTGCGTGGCCGAAGCGGTGGAGGCCCTGGGCCGCCGGGCCGTCTTTGTGGCCAGCGGGGACCTTTCCCACAAGCTCAAGCCGGAGGGCCCCTACGGCTTTGCCCCCGAAGGCCCTGCCTTTGACGAGGCCGTGACCCGGACCATGGCTTCGGGAAATTTCCTGGAATTTCTCACCATGGACCCGTCCCTCTGCGAGCGGGCGGCGGAATGCGGCCTGCGCTCCTTCCAGCTCATGGCGGGGGCACTGGACGGGCTGGCGGTACAGCCCCGGCTGCTCAGCCATGAAGCCACCTTCGGGGTGGGGTACGCGGTGGCGCTCTTCCCGGTCACCGGCCGGGCCGGGGAGGACCCCTGGGTGCGGCTGGCCCGCCTTTCCCTGGAGACCTATCTCCGCCAGGGGCTGGTACTGGACACCTTGCCGGAGAACCTGCCCGACGAACTGACCGACCATGCGGCCGGGGCCTTTGTCTCCCTGCACAAGGAGGGACGGCTGCGGGGGTGCATCGGGACTATTGCCCCCACCGAGGAAAACCTGGCCTGGGAGATCGTACAGAATGCGGTTTCCGCCGGGACCCGGGACCCCCGGTTCCCGCCGGTGCACGCCACCGAACTGGATGAGCTGGCATACAGCGTGGATGTGCTGGGGAAGCCGGAGCCGATAGACTCCCCGGCCCAACTGGACCCCAAGACCTACGGCGTCATTGTGAGCTGTGGCCGCAAGCGTGGATTGCTGCTGCCCGACCTGGACGGGGTGGACACGGTGGAAGAGCAGCTGGACATTGCCCGGCGCAAGGGCGGCATCCGGGCGGATGACCCCTACACCCTTCAGCGGTTCAAGGTGGTGCGGCATCCATGAGTGTGACCTGTTCCCTGTGTTTTCACCATTGCCGCCTGGAGGAAGGCCGGACCGGCCTCTGCCGGGCCCGGGCCAACCGGGGCGGCCAAATCGTTTTGCTGAACTACGGCAGGCTCACCGCCCTGGCCCTGGACCCCATCGAGAAAAAGCCCCTGCGCCGGTTTCATCCCGGCAGCCGGATCCTGTCGGTGGGCAGTTTCGGCTGCAATCTGCGCTGTCCCTTCTGCCAGAACGCGGAGATTGCCGCCGCCGGCGCGGAAATCCACACCCGGGACTTCTCCCCCGAAGAGCTGGTGCAGCAGGCGCTGCGGCTGCGGGCGCAGGGCAACATCGGGGTGGCCTACACCTACAACGAGCCGCTGGTGGGCTACGAGTATGTGCGGGACTGCGCCGCTCTGGTGCACCGGGCCGGGATGGTCAACGTGCTGGTGACCAACGGCACCCTGGAGGAGGCCCCCTGGCGGGCGCTGCTGCCCCTGCTGGACGGGGTGAACATCGACCTGAAAGGCTTTTCTCAAGATTGGTACAGACGGTTGGGCGGCGACCTGGAAACGGTCAAGCGGTCCATTGCTCTGGCGGCGCCTCTTTGCCATGTGGAGGTCACCACCCTGGTGGTCCCCGGAGAAAACGACAGCGAAGAGGAGATGCGGGCGCTGTCGGGCTGGCTGGCATCGGTCAGCCCCGAGATTCCGCTGCATGTTTCCCGTTTTTTCCCCCGGCACCGGATGCAGGACCGCCCGCCCACGCCGGTGGACACCGTCTGCCGCCTGGCCGAAGTGGCCCGGGAGAGGCTGCAATATGTGTATACCGGCAACTGCTGAGCCGGACAAAGGCAGGGGCGCGGACCCGTTGGGTCTGCGCCCCTGCCTTTTCCTGTGTATATTACTGTTCCACCTCATACGGCCAGGTGGAAATACCGCCGAACTCATAGACATCGGTATAGCCCAGCTCCGCCAGCGTCTGGGCGGCCGTCTTGCTGCGGTTGCCGCTGCGGCAGTACACCAGAACCGTGGTGTCCTGTTCCGGGATGACGGCGGCCGCAGTGTCTTCGGTGATGGTCCCCACCGGCAGCAGCAGGGCGCCGGGAATGTGTCCGCCGTCATATTCCGCCTGTTCCCGCACATCCAGAATCAGGACATCCCGGGTATCCATCATCTCTTTGGCCTCTTCCTGGGTGATCGGTGTGTAGCCGTTTTCTGCACCAGTCCGGGCGGCGCCGCAGCCGGCGAGCAGAAGAAGGGACACAAGCAACAGCAGCCATGGTTTCATCGGATCACCTCCTGATACAAACCTTCGGCAAAGGCCTTATGCCCCTGCCCGGTAAAATGGACCCCGTCGTAGGCCAGGGTCACGCCCCAGGTTCCTCCGTCGGCAAACCGGATTCCCAGCTGCTCCGCCAGGTCCTTGTACGCCCGGGTCAGGGTGCGGGAGGCATCCGGCAGGGTTTCGTCCGGCACCCACGCCCCCGAAGTCATGGGCGGCGGGGCCACCAGCAGGATTTTTTCCCGCGGGAAAGGCAGACTTTGCAGGAATGTTTTCATCCGGGCGGCGGTTTCTGCCGGGGAGCTGCCCTGCAGCAGGTCATTGGTGCCCAGCATGATGATGAACAGATCGGTCCCCGCCGGAACGGAAACCGGGCCCCGGGGGATGCAGCGGCCGTTCTCCCCCAGGTTGCGGATATCCCAGCCGGTTTTTCCGGCCAGCAGATCCACCCAGCGGCAATCCTTGCCATACCGCCCGCCCAGCCAGGAGCGCGGGTCATACCCGTAGGTATTGGAATCGCCGTAGCAAACCACCTGCATGTTGCCGCCCCCCGATCGTATATTCGTTGTATCGTCATTATACCAGGATTGCTGCATTCCGGCAATCCGCTTTTTCCCGGGGGAAGCGGCATGCTGTTCTTCTTTTGCTCATTTTCCCCTTCTTTTTTCCTGCTTTTCCGCATACATCTGCCCTGAATGGGAGGTGAGACCGTGTTTTCGATCTTATGGCTTTTTCTGCAAAACGCTGCGGCGCATCTGTGGTACGCGGCCCTGCATCTGGAGAGCGGCAGTTTTCCCCGCCCCCTTTCCCCTGCCCGGGAGCAGGCTGCCTTTGCCGCCCTGCGTTCCGGCGACACCGCCGCCCGGGATACCCTCATCAGCCACAACCTGCGGCTGGTGGCCCATGTGGTGAAAAAGTATTATGCCGCCCCGGGAGGACAGGAC
>CAUEKL010000036.1 GCA_959018215.1 uncultured Gemmiger sp. | reverse complement strand
TCCCTGCTCTACCCCATCCCCCGGGCCGCGGTGCGGGCCTTCCTGGCTTCGGGCAGGCGGCATTTCCTTGTCACCGGGGGCAAGGGGACCGGCAAAAGCACCCTGCTGGCCGCGGTGCTGCCCCTGCTGGGGGCGGGCAATGCCCCGGACATCCTGACCTTTGCCGAACCCAGGCAGGCGGTGTACCTGCGCCGGACTGCCGCCGGGGAGTGCACACGGATCGGGGTGTTCGATGCTTCCCTCTCCGGTCCGGACACCCGGATGCGCCCGATTCCCGAGGGCTTTCTCACCCTGGGCACCGCGGCCCTGGCCGCCGCCCCGGACGGGGGCTGGGTATCGGTGGACGAGATCGGCTATCTGGAAACCACCTGCGCCCCCTACTGCGACGCCCTGCGGGCGGCCTTTGCCCGCTGCCGGGTGGCGGCGGCGGTGCGCAAGGCAGACCTGCCTTTTCTGCGGGAACTCCTCGCCCGGCCGGACGTGTTTGTGCTGGACCTGGACCGGCCCCTTGACCCCGGCTGTGTGATTCTCGCCTCCGGGCTGGGGGTGCGGTTCGGGCCCGGGGGCAAGCTGCTGGTGCCCTTTCACGGCCGGCCGCTGCTGGGCCGGGCCCTGGACACCACCACCGGGCTTTTCCGGGCAAACCGGCGGATCGTGGTGACCCGCAGCGAAGCAGCTGCTGCTTTCTGCCGGGCGGAAAACGTCCCGGTGAAACTGCACGCCCTGCCCAACCGCAGCGACACCATCCGCCTGGGGCTGGAGGCCCTGGGTGCCCCGGAAGGCTGCCTGTTCTGCCCCGCCGACCAGCCCCTGCTCACCGCCGAGACGGTCCAGGCCCTGCTCTTCTGCGCCGCCCACGACCCCGGTGCCGTCTGGCGGCCCGCCCATGAGGGAGAACCGGGGGCACCGGTGTTCTTTCCACAAATTTTGCTGCCCCGGTTGAAAACCCTGGCGCCCGGGCAGGGCGGACGCAGCATTTTGCGGGACGCCCCCTGCTCTGTGCGGCTGCTGGACTGCCCCGACGGCCGGGAGCTGGCGGACATCGACACCCCTGCCGCCCTGGCCGCCCTGGAAGCCGCCGCCGAATCCTGACATATAAAAATGCCCCCGGCCTTACGGTCAGGGGCATTTTCCATGCTTGCTCAATACACGAATTTTTTCTGGGCCAGATAGTTGGCAAAAAACAGCAGGCAGTCCACCGGGATCTTCAAAAACAGTTCCGGCACGGCAGGCAGCAGGCTGGCCAGTCCGGCCACCAGCACCCCACTGCACAAGGTTTTGAGGACGGTGACGGTGGTGTACAGGGTGGCCGACCGCCCGTGGGCGGTATGGCTGTGGAACACCAGGAAGTAGTTCAGCAGGTAGTTACACAGGGAGGACAGCACCCGGGCCGCAATAGTAGCGGCCAGGATGGCGGCGCTTTCCCCCATATGGTCCTGGAGCAAAGCGCAGAGCACCGCAAAGGCGCCCAGGTCCACCACGCTGGAGGATAAGGAGGAGGCCAGAAAACGCACAAAAGGCCGGGTTTCGGCCACAGCTTTTCCTTGTACCAAGGGCAGATTCACGACCTTTCGGGAAAATACACAAAGGGACGTGCCCCGCCGTTTTGCGGAGCACGTCCCTTATTATAACGTACTTGGGTCAAAAAATGCAAGTACCGGTTCTCAGTTCAGCGTTTTGCCAAAAAATTCCAGTTCCGGGCGCAGGGTCTGCATCAGGCTGTCAAAAGCATCGGGGGTCAGGCTCTGGGCGCCGTCGCTCTTGGCCTTGGCGGGGTCGTTGTGCACCTCGATCATCAGCCCGTCGGCGCCCACGGCCACGGCGGCCGCCGCCAGGGACGGCACCATGAAGGCGATGCCCGCCGCGTGGCTGGGGTCGATGACCACCGGCAGGTGGGTCATCTTTTTCAGCATGGGCACCGCCGAAATATCCAGGGTGTTGCGCATGCTGGTTTCAAAGGTGCGGATGCCCCGCTCACACAGCACCACGTTGGGGTTGCCCTCGGCCATGATGTACTCGGCGCTCATGACCAGTTCCTCCAGGGTGGAGGAAAGCCCCCGCTTGAGCAGCACCGGGATATTCGTCCGGCCCACCGCCTTGAGCAGCTCAAAGTTCTGCATATTCCGGGCGCCGATCTGGATCATATCCACCTTGGCTTGCTCAAACAAGGGAATATGCTCGTTGTTCATCAGCTCGGTGACAATGGGCTGACCGGTCACCGCCCGGGCTTCCTGCAGCAGTTCCAGCCCCTCGGCCCGCAGGCCCTGGAAGCTGTAGGGGCTGGTGCGGGGCTTGAAGGCGCCGCCCCGCAAAATGGACGCCCCGGCAGCCTGCACCCTTTTGGCCACCCCGATGATCTGCTCCTTGCTTTCCACGCTGCAGGGCCCCGCCATCACCGCGAAGCTGCCCCCGCCGATCTTGTGGCCGCCCACGTTCACCACCGTGTCGTCGGGGTGGAACTTGCGGTTGGCCTTCTTGTAGGGTTCGGACACCCGGCGGCAGGTATCCACCACCGGGTTGGCCAGCACCCAGCTTTCGCTCAGGGCCTTGGTGTCCCCGATGAGGCCCAGGATGTGGGTATCACTGCCCACCGAATCGTTGATCTCAAACCCCATGGACCGCAGTTCCCCGCAGAACTGCTGCACCTGGTCCTGGGGGGCGTTGTGCTTCAGTACGATGATCATGGTGTTCCTTCTCCTTATGACCCAGCCCGGCGGGCCTTGATTTTTGACAGGCTTAGTTTAGCACTTTAATGTGCTAAAGTCAAGAGTGCTTTACAACTTTTGCTCCCGGGGCTATAATTTGGGTGCGAAGGAAACCGATGCCACCCGGATTGTGCCGGGTTTTGTTCACAGGACCGCGCAAAAGCGGATTCACAAGAGAGGGGTTCTCACCATGTCCAAGGAAGCCAAGACCAACGCCATGCGCATGCTGGAGCGTGCCAAGATCAGCTATTCCGCCCACGAATATCCCCACGAGGAGGGCGCCGCCGTGGACGGCGCCACCGTGGCCGCCCTTACCGGGCAGGACCCGGCCAAGGTGTTCAAGACCCTGGTCACCCAGGGGGCGGACCGGAACTTTTATGTGTTCGTCATCCCGGTACTGGCCGAGCTGGACCTGAAGAAGGCCGCCAAGGCCGCCGGGGTCAAGAGCGTGTCCATGCTCCATGTGGCCGACCTGCTGAAAACCACCGGCTATGTGCGGGGCGGCTGCAGCCCGGTGGGCATGAAGAAGCAGTTTGCCACCGTCTTTGATGAGAGCTGCCTGGCCCAGGACACCATTCTGGTATCGGCGGGGCGCATCGGCACCCAGATCGAAGCCGCCCCCGCCGACCTCATCAAGGTCACCCGGGGCAAGACGGCCCCCATCACGGCGGAGGCCAAAGGCTGATGCGGCTGGACAAGTACCTGGCTGAGCGGCTGGGCATTCCCCGCAGCGAGAGCCGCAAACGGATCGCCGCCGGGGCGGTGACGGTGAACGGGACCCTGTGCCGCAAGGCGGACACCCAGATCGACGAGCACACCGCCGAAGTTTCGGTGAACGGCGCGCCCCTCTCCGGCTCCTATGAGAAATATGTGTACCTGATGCTGAACAAGCCCGAAGGGGTGGTCAGCGCCAGCCGGGACAAGCACGATACCACCGTCACCGACCTGGTGGCCCAGGCCTACCCCCGGCGGCAGCTCTTTCCCGCCGGGCGGCTGGACAAGACCAGCACCGGGTTTGTGCTGCTCACCGACGACGGGGGCTTTGCCCACGACATTCTGGCCCCGGGGCGGCATGTATCCAAGGAATACATCGTCACCCTGGACACGCCCCTGACCCCCGCCATGCAGGCGGGCTTTGCCGCCGGGGTGACCCTGGCGGACGGCCAGACCATGGACCCGGCGGAAGCCGAACCGTACGGCGCCGACCCTTGCGTGGTGAAGGTGACCCTGCACCAGGGGGTGTACCACCAGATCAAGCGGATGTTCGGGGTGTACGGCGCCGGGGTGAACGGGCTGCACCGCACCGCCATCGGCCCGGTGGCCCTGGACGAAGGGCTGGAACCGGGGGCCTGGCGGCCTTTGACAACCAAAGAAGTGGAGGCTTTGCGCCGGTCGTCCCGGGGCTGAAGCGCACTTTTGGCAGATTTTGTCTGAAAAGGACAAAATCTGCCTTCTTTCGTTCAAATGCAGTTCAAAAAGACCCGTTATACTAAATACTGGGTTTGTAGGGCATACGGCGAATCCCTCTTGCAAAATTCGCCGTCTTGCGATACAATAAACTGATTTACCCTTATTTTCGTCCGCGATTTTCGCGGTGTTTCCACATAACCCCACAGGCGGGAGGTCAATCCATGAGAGTCGGTCTCGACATCGGTTCTACCACCATCAAATGCGTCGTGCTCGATGAGCAGGACAAGATCGTTTATTCTACATACGAACGTCATTACAGTCATATTCTGGAAAAAGGCCAGGAACTGCTGCAGCGGGTCGCCAAGGACTATGTCCCCGGCGGCCGCGCCATGCTGGCCATCTCCGGTTCGGCGGGCATGGGCCTGGCGGACAGCTGCGGCGTGCCCTTTGTGCAGGAGGTGTTTGCCACCCGTGTGGCAGCCAACCGTCTGGCCCCCGGCACCGACTGCATCATCGAGCTGGGCGGCGAGGACGCCAAGATCCTCTTCCTCACCAACGGCACCGAGGTCCGGATGAACGGGTCCTGCGCCGGCGGCACGGGTGCTTTCATCGACCAGATGGCCACCCTGCTCAAGATGAGCGCCGACGAGATGGACAAGGCGGCCCAGGCTTCCACCCGGACCTACACCATCGCGTCCCGCTGCGGCGTCTTTGCCAAGAGCGACATCCAGCCCCTGATCAACCAGGGCGCCCTGGCCGGGGACATTGCGGCGTCCATCTACCAGGCCGTGGTCAACCAGACCATCGCCGGCCTGGCCCAGGGCCGTCCCATCAAGGGCAAGGTGCTCTATCTGGGCGGGCCGCTGACCTTCTCCAGCGTGCTGCGCCAGAGCTTTGACAAAACCCTGGGCCTCACCGGCACCTGCCCGGAAAACAGCCTGCTGTATGTGGCCCTGGGCGCGGCTTTCTACGCCGACCGGGAATCCGACCTGGCCGAGGTGGTCAAGCGGCTGGCCAACTACAGCGCCACCGCCACCTACGTGAGTCTGCCGCCCCTGTTTGCCGACAAGCAGGAGTACGAGGATTTCCACGCCCGCCACATGCGGGCCTGTGTGCCCTGCGTGCCCTTCGGGGCCGACTGCGGCCCGGTGCACATCGGCATTGACTCCGGCTCCACCACCATCAAGCTGGTGGTCATTGACGAGAACAGCAACATCCTCTTCACCAGCTACCGCCCCAACCTGGGCAACCCCATCCCGCTGGTGAAGGAGACCCTGCTCAAGCTGTACAAGGACCATCCGGGCCTGCAGATTGCCAGCGTCACCACCACCGGCTACGGGGAGGAGCTCATCAAGAACGCCTTCCACTGTGACCGGGGCCTGGTGGAGACGGTGGCCCACTTCACCGCCGCCAAGCATTTCATGCCCAACGTGGATTTCATCATCGACATCGGCGGCCAGGACATGAAGTGCTTCAAGATCGAGGACGGCGCCATCAGCAACATCTTCCTGAATGAAGCCTGCTCCTCCGGCTGCGGCAGCTTTTTGCAGACCTTCGCCCAGGCCCTGGGCTATGACGTGAAGGAGTTTGCAGCCCTGGGCCTGTTTGCCGACCGCCCGGTGGACCTGGGCAGCCGGTGCACCGTCTTCATGAACTCCAGCGTCAAGCAGGCCCAGAAGGACGGCGCTTCCATCGAGAACATCAGCGCGGGCCTGTCCATTTCCGTCGTCAAGAACGCCCTGTACAAGGTCATCCGGGCTTCCAGCCCCGAGGAGCTGGGCCGCAACATCGTGGTCCAGGGCGGCACCTTCTACAACGAGGCCGTGCTCCGCGCCTTTGAGAAGGAGATGGGGGTGGAGGTCATCCGCCCGGACATCGCCGGTCTGATGGGCGCTTTCGGCGCCGCGCTCCACGGCAAGGCCCACAGCAATGCGGATTCCCACAGCACCGTGCTGACCCAGGAGGAGCTGGAACACTTCTCCCAGAAGGTGCAGAACGTGACCTGCAACGGCTGCGGCAACCACTGCCAGCTCACCGTGAACATCTTTGCGGACGGCAAGCGGTTCATCTCCGGCAACCGGTGCGACAAGCCGGTGACCGGCAAGGCCGCGGACGACGAGCTGAACCTGTACGCCTACAAACTTCAGCTGCTGCTGGATTACCGCAAGATCCAGCCCGAGCATCCCCGGGCCACCATCGGCCTGCCCCTGTGCCTGAACATGTATGAGCTGCTGCCCTTCTGGCATACCCTGTTTACCAAGCTGGGCTTCGGGGTCAAGACCAGCCCGGTGTCCAGCCGGGCGCTGTACCAGGAAGGCCAGGCCACCATTCCCAGCGACACCGCCTGCTTCCCGGCCAAGCTGGCCCACGGCCACATTGCCGAGCTGGTCAAGCTGGGGGTGGATGCCGTCTTCTATCCCTGCATGAGCTACAACGTGGATGAACACCTGGGCGACAACCATTACAACTGCCCGGTGGTGGCCTACTATCCCGAGGTGCTGGAGGGCAACTGCCCCGAGCTGGAACACACCACCTTCATCTACGATTACGTCAACCTGGCCCGCCGTAAGGACTTCACCAAGCGGTTCCCGGCCATTCTGGACAAATACTTCCCCGGCCTGAACCACAAGGAGGTTGCGGAGGCCATCGACGCCGCCTATGCCGAGTACGAGCGCCACATGGTGCAGGTGCGCACCAAGGGCGCCGAGATCATCGCCAAAGCCCGGGAAGAGCACAAGCGCATCGTGGTGCTGGCCGGCCGGCCCTACCATGTGGACCCGGAGGTCAACCACGGCATTGACAAGCTGATCATCCGCCAGGGCGCCGCCGTGGTCACCGAGGACTCGGTGAGCCACCTGATGGAGAAATTCCCCACCTCGGTGCTGAACCAGTGGACCTACCACAGCCGCCTGTATGCCGCCGCCAAGTACTGCACCACCCAGCCCGATATGGACCTGGTGCAGCTGGTGAGCTTCGGCTGCGGGCTGGACGCCATCACCACCGACGAGACCCGGGAGATCCTGCAGGAGGGCGGCAAGCTGTACACCCAGCTGAAGATCGACGAGATCACCAACCTGGGCGCCGTGAACATCCGCCTGCGCAGCCTGTTTGCCGCACTGGATGAGCGCGCCGAGGACAAAGCAAGGAGCTGAGCGTATGGAGTACATGACCCCCAATTTTACCAAGGATATGATCCGCACCCACAAGATCCTCATCCCCAACATGGCCGTGACCCAGTTCCGGCTCATGGCGGCGGCACTGGAATGTGAGGGCTACAATGTGGAAGTGCTGGGCAACTGCGGCAGTGAAGTAGCCCAGTTGGGGCTGAAATACGTCCACAACGACACCTGCTACCCTGCCCTGCTGGTCATCGGCCAGTTCATCGACGCGCTGAACAGCGGCAAGTACGACCTGAAGCACACCGCTCTGCTCATCACCCAGACGGGCGGCGGCTGCCGTGCTTCCAACTACATCAAATTGCTGCGCAAGGCCCTGGTCAAGTCCGGCTACGGGGATATCCCGGTGGCCTCCCTGAACTTTTCCGGCCTGGAGAAGGACAGCGGCCTGCCCCTGACCCTGCCCCTGCTGCGCAAGGTCATCGCCTGCATCTTCTACGGCGACATGCTCTGCGCCCTGCGCAGCCAGGTCAAGCCCTACGAGAACCATCCCGGGGACGCCGAAGCCGCCACCGAGCGGTGGATTGCCACCATCCAGGGCTGGATGCACGAAAATCGCAACTTCAGCGCCCACGACATGAAGAAGCAGTTCCCGGTGATCGCCGCCGACTTTGCGGCCATCCCGGTGACCCGGGTGCCCAAGGTCAAGGTGGGCGTGGTCGGCGAGATCTACGTCAAATATTCGCCCCTGGGCAACAACGACCTGGAAAAGTTCCTGGAAAGCCAGGACTGCGAGGTGAACCTGCCCGGTCTGATGGGCTTTGTGGAGTACTGCGTGGCCAACACCGAGCTGGACGTGAAGCTCTACGGCGGCAGCCTGCTGAAAGCCGGCGGCGCCACCGCCCTGCTGAACTGGCTGGACGGCATCGGCAACGCCTGCAACGACGCCATGCGCAAGGCGGGCTTCTATGCGCCGGGTTCTTTCCGGGAGCTGATGGAAAAGCCCAAGGGGATCATCTCCCTGGGCGCCAAGATGGGCGAAGGCTGGCTGCTCACCGCCGAGATGCTGGAACTGGTGGAGGGCGGTTACGCCAACATCGTCTGTGCCCAGCCCTTCGGCTGCCTGCCCAACCACATTGTGGGTAAGGGCATGATCAACAAGATCCGCGCCCTGCATCCCGACGCCAACATCACCCCCGTGGACTACGACCCCAGCGCCACCCGCGTCAACCAGGAAAACCGCATCAAGCTGATGCTGGCGGTGGCCCGGGAGCGGCTGAACCATCCGGTGCAGTCCACCGCGCCCCTGACGGCGGAGGACCTGGCCGGCGGCGCCCCTTCCATCCAGAGTGACGCTGTCCCTGCCGGGGTGTGAGTTTCCGTTTTCTTTGATTTTTCCCCGATAGCATGCAATGACCCGGGGCCTTCCGTATACGGAAAGGCCCCGGGTTTTGTGTTGGCTGATTTTATGCCTCCCCTGTGTAAGGGGAGGTACCGCGCAGCGGCGGAGGGGTTGGTTTGCCCGTTGCTGCCGGGGTGGCGGCTGCTCACCGGAGTGTCCTTCCTTTTGTGACCAAAAGGAAGCGAAAAGTCCCACCGTTTCGATGCGGTGGACGCCGACCAGGGTTTCACCCTGGACCCGGTGCGGCCCTTTTCCTTTCCTTTTCGGGCACGAAAAGGAAAAACTGTAAGCGGGCTGCCGTCCGCCTAGAACAAGCAAACCATCCCCGTCAGTCGGCTTTCTGCCGTCTGCAGCACGGACTGGTCTGCAGGAGTGCCAGGGACAGTCTCTCGCTCTTTTTCATCTCGGCCTCTCCTTTCCGGAAGGTTCCCTGGGGAAAAGTCATTTCATCCCCATCACATTCTGCCCGGACTTCATCTTTGCCTGCCCGGCCAGGATCTCCCCGTCGGTGCTGCTGCCGTCCCCGGGGTGCGGGGTATCGGGGTGGAAGTTCTCGCTCGCCTTACGCTCAGGGATCTCTCCCCGCAGCTGCCGTCTGGCGTCGAGCTTGGCCAGCACGCGGGGCACCACCGGCGCCAGGATCACCACCACCAGTACCAGGATCAGCCATTGCCATGCCTGCATACCCTTTCCCTCCTTTGCAGGAAATCAGATACCTGTTCTTGATTATACTATACCAGCGCTCTCTTTTTGCCGTCAATGGACCGGCTGCACAAGAAACACGCCCCCCCGATTGGCTAGTTTCACGGCTTCCGGCACCCTTGTCCGCTGCATGCAAACTGCATAAATACACAGTCGTATTCGCTCGCGGCCACAGCCCCGCCCTGCCGGAGCGCCTTTGTTTGTACGGTTTTTGGGACAGATTTCTTGCTTTTATTCACAATTTGTCCAAATTTGCCTGCCGAAATTCGGTATCGCTCCGCTTTTTCGCCGAACTTCCGCGGATTGAATTGACATTTCGGGGCAATGGGTATAAATTAATAGACAGTTTCATCAGTCAAATGCGACGAACAGGACATGACCCTTTTGCTCACCGCTTTCAGAAAGCCGCCGGTTGTGCGAGGCGGCAGCAAGGCGCGAAGGGGTTCTCACCTGCGAGCAGCCTGCGTGAAGGCGTACCCTTGGCCGGAAGGGCCGGGATCGCTTGTAATTCAGGCCGGAATCCCACCGTTACCAGGGAGCGCGGGGGCAATGCCGGGTGCACCGTATCCCCTGCGGCAGAGTGGCCGTTTTTGTGCGAAAGCGGCAAGCAAAGTGGTAACGCGGAAGCCTGCAGGGGGCCAGAATCCCCCGGAACAATCGGAATGCAAGCCTTCGTCTTTGCAACCTTCACAGGAAACTGTGGGGAAGCAGGGACGGGGGCTTTTTTCATATCCCGCCCGCCGCATTTGGCTGCTGAGACCTGCAAAACCAAAGAAGAGGAAGGAATTATTTTATGAACACACTCGTGATCGTTCTCATCGCTGCGGTGTGCCTGGTGGCGGCCTATGTGCTGTACGGCCGCTGGATCGCCCGCACCTGGGGCATTGACGAAAACGCCAAGACCCCGGCCGTGGTCAAAAACGACGGCAAAGACTACGTTCCCACCGACGGCTGGACCGTGTTCAGCCACCAGTTCTCCTCCATTGCGGGCGCAGGCCCCGTCACCGGTGCCATTCAGGCGGCGGTGTTCGGCTGGGTGCCGGTGCTTTTGTGGATTCTCATCGGCGGCGTATTCTTCGGTGCGGTCACCGACTTCGGTGCTCTGTACGCCAGCGTCAAGAACGAAGGCAAATCCATGGGCCTTCTGATCGAGAAGTATATCGGCAAAACCGGCCGCAAGCTGTTCCTGCTGTTCAGCTGGCTGTTCTGCGGTCTGGTCATTGCGGCCTTTGCCGACATGGTGGCCGGCACCTTCAACGCCTATGACGCCGAAGGCAACCTGGCCGCCACCGCCACCACCAACGGTGCAGCGGGCAGCATCTCCCTGTTCTTCATCGTCTTTGCCATCCTGTTCGGCGTGATGCAGCGCCGCCTGCACCTGACCGGCTGGAAGGAAGGTCTGGTGGGTCTGGTCTGCACCATCGCCTCGCTGGCCCTGGGCATGGTCATGCCCCTCATCGCCGGCAAGGACGCCTGGATCTACATCACCTTTGTGTACATCTTCTTTACTGCTGTTCTGCCCATGTGGCTGCTGAAGCAGCCCCGTGACGCCATGACCACCTTCATGTTCATCGGCATGATCGCCGGTGCGGTGGTCGGCCTGGTGGTGGCCCACCCCTCCATGAACCTGCCCGCTTACACCGGCTTCCACAACGACAGCCTGGGCGATCTGTTCCCCATCCTGTTCGTCACCGTGGCCTGCGGCGCCGTTTCCGGCTTCCACAGCCTGGTGTCCAGCGGCACTTCTTCCAAGACCATTGCCAATGAAAAAGATATGCTGAAGGTCGGCTACGGCGCCATGGTGCTGGAAAGCCTGCTGGCCGTGCTGGCCCTGTGCGTGGCCGGTGCTGCCGCCGCCGCGGACGGCACCCCTGCCAGCGGCACCCCCTTCCAGATCTTCAGCGCCGGTGTGGCCGGTTTCTTTGAGATGTTCGGCGTGCCCGTGTATGTGGCCCAGTGCTTCATGACCATGTGCGTGTCCGCCCTGGCCCTGACCAGCCTGGATGCCGTGTCCCGTATCGGCCGTATGAGCCTGCAGGAACTGCTGGCCGTGGAGGACATGGAACATGCCGCTCCCTGGCGCAAGGCCCTGTGCAACACCTATGTGTCCACCCTGGTCACCCTGATCTACGGCTTCATCCTGGCCAAGATCGGCTACGCCAACATCTGGCCCCTATTCGGCGCCGCCAACCAGCTGCTGTCCGCTCTGGTGCTGGTCACCCTGTGCGTCTTCCTGAAGGTCACCGGCCGCAGCAACAAGATGCTGTTCCCGCCGCTGATCATCATGCTCTGCGTCACCTTCACCGCTCTGGTGCAGCGCCTGATCGCCATGATCAAGGCTTACCAGGCCGGCAGCGCCACCTTCCTGGTGGAAGGCCTGCAGCTGATCCTGGCCGTGCTGCTCATCGCCCTGGGCGTGACCATCGTGGTCAACTCTCTGCGCGCCTACTTCGCCGCCCGCAAGAACAGCGAAACCACCGCTGCCTGATTGTGGCCGGGCAAACAAGCAAACCTGCGCCGGGGCGTTCCCCTTTTGGGGAGCGCCCCGGCGCTTTGCTGTGTACCTCTTATATAATAAGGAAAGGCCCGTCTCCTGCCGCACAGGGGACGGGCCTTTTTGTGTTATTATTGGCAGCCGGGTTCAGGCGCCCAGGGTGGCGGCCATGACCGCCTTGATGGTGTGCATCCGGTTTTCCGCTTCCTGGAACACTACCGACTGGGGCCCTTCAAAGACTTCGTTGGTGACTTCCATCTCGGCGCGGCCGAACTTTTCCCCCATCTCCTTGCCCACGGCCGTCTTGTGGTCGTGGTAGGCGGGCAGGCAGTGCATGAACACCGCCTGGGGTCCGGCCTTGGCCATGAGCTCGGCGTTGACCTGGTAGGGGGCCAGGGCCTCGATGCGCTCGGCCCACACTTCCACCGGCTCGCCCATGCTCACCCACACGTCGGTATACACCGCGTCGGCGCCCTTGACCCCGTCGGTGTCCTCGGTCAGGGTGATGGTGGCCCCGGTCCCGGCGGCAATGGCCTGGCACTTCTCCACCAGCTTGGGGTCGGGCCAGTAGGCCTTGGGGGCGCAGGCCACAAAGTGCAGCCCCATCTTGGCGCAGCCGATCATCAGGGAGTTGCCCATGTTGTACCGGGCATCCCCCATGTAAGCCAGGGTCAGGCCCTTCAGATGGCCGAAGTGCTCCTTCAGGGTGAGGAAGTCCGCCAGGATCTGGGTGGGATGGAACTCGTTGGTCAGGCCGTTCCACACCGGTACCTTGGAGTATCTGGCCAGCTCCTCCACAATGGCCTGGCCATAGCCCCGGTACTCGATGCCCTCAAACATGGAGCTGAGCACCCGGGCGGTGTCGGCGATGGATTCCTTCTTTCCGATCTGGCTGCCGGTAGGGTCCAGGTAGGTGCTGCCCATGCCCAGATCGTGGGCGGCCACCTCAAAGCTGCAGCGGGTGCGGGTGGAGGTCTTTTCAAAAATCAGGGCCACATTCTTGCCCCGCAGGGTATCGTGGGGGATGCCCGCCTTCTTTTTGGCTTTCAGGTCTGCGGCCAGTTCCAGCAGACTTTCAATTTCGGCAGGGGTAAAGTCCAGCAGGGTCAGGAAGTCCCGCCCCTTGAGATCACATTGCGCCATGATGGAACGCTCCTTTGATTATACTGCATAAATTTACAAGATTCGTGTATTATTATACAACCCTCTTTTGCAAAATGCAAGGCCCGGGGCATAAAAAAGCCGCCGGGGAAATTCCCGGCGGAAGGCTTCAATGTCTTTATTTGGTTTCCTTGAGCTGGCCGCGCAGCATGATGTCGCCGAAGGACAGGGCGTTGAACAGCCCCACCTTGTTGGCCTGGCGGGCGATGCGCTCGGGCAGGGGTTTGGAGTCATCGGTGGACAGCAGGATGATGTGGACCTTGTCGGCCACATCGATGCCGTTTTCCTTTTTGGTGGTCAGGATCTGCAGGTAGACGATATAAGGGTCCGTCATCTTGCCGTAGTAGATGTCGTTGCCGCAGCGCACCAGCGGGCGGCCTTTATAGGTCAGCTGAGGGGTAAAAGCCATAGGAATACCTTCTTTCACGGGGGGTTATCTGCTACAAAATGCCAGTTTTGGTTTTTTTGATGATACTAAGTCAGTATACCATAAATACAGGATGGTGGCAAGGTCACAGGTCCAATTTCTCCCGCTCCACCTTTTCCCGGTCCAGGGCCACCTGTTCGGTGAGGATGCGCAGGCGGGAGTCCATCTGGCTGATGCGGATGGACAGAAAGAACTGTTTGGCCAGCAGCAGAAAGATGATGACGATATACACAAAGTTGATGGGGCTCTGGAAGCCCAGCAGGCGGGAGGCCCAGTAGGCGATGCCGGGGAAGATGGCCAGCACCAGCAGCACCACGCTGAACAGCAGCCAGAAGATGGTATCCTCGATCTGGACCTTGGCGCGGCGCACCCGCATGAGCACGTACATGGCGGTGACCAGGCTGCCCACGATGAGGCAGACCCGGATGATCATTTGGTCGAACAGCATCTCACAGGCTCCTTTCCGGGTAGGGGGTTTCGGTGTCGCGTTTGCGGAACCACTGGATCAGCAGAATGGAAATGGACATCTTGACCATATACTGGATACTTTTGTAAAAAGTCAGGTAGCTTTGGCCGGCGGTGCGTTCCCCCATCCGGACCTGCACTTCCTTGACAACGGCGCCGTTCTTGATGAGGTAGCTGATGGTATCCGGCTCGGGACCGTAGTTCAGGTTCTGGGCAAACTCCTCCACCATGGCGCGGTTGAACATCCGCATGCCGGAGGTGGGGTCGCAGATGGCCCGCCCGGTGGTCAGCCGGATGGCCCAGCTGATGATATAGCTGCCCAGCATGCGCAGGGTCTTGGGCTTTTTCACCGTGAGGAACCGGCTGCCGATGACAATGTCCGCCCCTTCTTCCAGTTCCGCCAGCATGGGGGCGATGTATTCCGGTTTGTGCTGGCCGTCGGCATCCATCTGGATGGCGCAGTCGTAGCCGTTTTCGGCGGCATAGCGCAGGCCGGTCTGGAAGGCGCCGGCCAGGCCCAGATTCACCGGCAGGTCGATAAGGCGGTAGCCGTTGGCCCGGCAGATGGCCGCGGTATGGTCCCGGCTGCCATCGTTGACCACCACATAATCGTACTGGGGGTAGTTCGTCACCAGGTTGCCCACCACTTTTTCAATGTTGGCTTCCTCGTTGTAAGCGGGGATGACAATAAGCAATTTTGACATAGCTGCTTCCTTTTTTTCGGGCGGGGTTCAGGCCCCGGTCCCTTCCTTGGTTTTTTCCCGGGCGATCGCCATTATTTTAGCAAAGACCGCATCCCATGTAAAGTGGGCGTTCAGGTTGGCATAGGCGGCTTCGGCCTTGCGC